>NZ_CATKPW010000009.1:0-142895 GCF_949767675.1 Pseudomonas sp. IT-P395 | reverse complement strand
TCGATCCCGCAGCGAAGGAACCCCGAGCCCCAGCGAGCGGGCCGCACGTAGGAGCAAGCGTTTTTGGTTACTTTTGAGGCGTTTGTCAAAAGTGACCCGCCGTAAGGGCGGAACCCTAAGCCGCCGTGACCGCAGCAACGGATATGTACTCAACTAAACCCAACTCACCCAGCCTGACGCGAACTCCTATACATAAACACCAAAGCCACCCCCAAACACACCATCGCCAAAATCCGCGAACCAGAAAGCTCAATCGCCGGATTCCCCAACCAGCCAAAATTATCAATCAACATCCCCATCCCCAACTGCCCGACAATCACCGCCACCGTCGCCACAGCCGTCCCCACCACCGGCACAGCCCCGACCATCACCATCATGTACACCACGCCAAACAGCGCCCCGGTCAACTGCCACTTCGGCACATCCAAAAGACTCACCGCATGGGCCGGCTCAAAAAACAAAATCAACAACCCGGTCGACACCGCACCCACAACAAACGTCAGCAAACTACTGCGCAACACCCCGACGCTCTCGCCCAGACGCCCATTGATCGCCGCCTGCACACTCAACACCGCACCGGCCAACACCACCACCGCCAACAAAATAACCAGACTCATCACTCACCCCCGCGCAATCAAAACCAAAGCCACCACAATCAACCCCAACGCCAGCCACCGCTCGGCATTGACCTTCTTGCGCGTCGCGCCGAACCAACCGAAATGGTCAATCAACACACTCTTGCCAACCTGCCCGGACAGAATCGCAATCATGGTCATCGCAATGCCGATATGCGGCGTCGCCAGGGTCAGCACCACCACATACATCGGCCCCAGAAACCCGCCAATCAACTGCCAGCGCGGCAGATCAGTCAGTGCCGGGCCTTTTTGCGGGCCAGCGAACAACAACAGCAAAAACAGAATCGCCGAGCCCACACCAAAGATGCTCAAGGTCGCCCACAGATGCCCGACCTGCACGCCCAACGGCCCGAGCAACCCCGCCTCCACCGACAAGCCCATGCCCGCGAGAATCACCAGCGGCAGCAACAACAAGCGCAACCCCGACTTCGTCGCCGGCGCGCTAACGCTCACCTCATCCAACGTCTGCATAAACAACCTTCCACTCAAGTAAACGATGGCGCGGATTATCGGCTGGCGCAGCTGTGCGATAAATGGGAGCATCCGGACAACACTTTTGCGCAATACGCACAACAGGATCATCCATGCACGGGCTCAACGAACTCGGATTCAAGGCACTCAGGCTGTTTGTGGCCGTTCTCGATCACGGCAGTTTTTCCGAAGTCGCCCGCCGCGAAGGCGTGGCGCCCTCTTCAATCTCCCGGCAGATTCAATTGATGGAGCAGGCGCTGAACCAGCAATTGCTCTACCGCCACACCCGCGCCGTCACGCCGACCGAAGCCGGGCGCATGCTCGGTCATCACGCGCGGCTGGTGCTGGTGCAACTGGAAGAAGCCGAACAGGCCTTGCAGGAACAGCAAAGCGAGCCCACCGGGCTGGTGCGCATCAACGCCCCGGTGGTGTTCGGCCAGCGGCATCTGACGCCGTGGCTGGGCAAGTTGTGTGCGCGTTATCCGAAGCTGCAACTGGATATCCAGCAGACCGACCACTACGTCGATCCATTGCAGGAAGGCGCCGACCTGCTGTTCCGCATCGGCCCGTTGCACGACTCGAGCATGCAGGCACGGATTCTTGCGCCGCATCGCTTTCAGGTCGCGGCCAGCCCGGCGTATCTCAAGCGCCACGGTACACCGCAGAAACCCGAAGATCTGGCGCAACACCAATGCCTGGCTTACAAAGGCGCGACCGGCCAGCAACGCTGGTTTTTCCGCCGCGAGGGCGAGGACTGGACGCCCTACTCGGTGAAAGGCCCGATCACCGGCAACCACGCCGACACCCTCACCCAAGCCGCGGAACAGGGTTTGGGGCTGGTGATGTTTCCGTCTTGGCTGATTGGCGAAGCCGTGCGCGATGGCACGCTGGTGCCGGTGCTGGGGGAATATCAGGTGTCGAACAGCCTGGAGCCGCAGCAGATTGCGGTGTTGTGGCCGGGGAGCCGGCGGTTGTCGGTGAAGGTGCGGACGGTGATTGATTTCTTCGTCGAATGCTTTGGTGAAGTGCCCTACTGGGATAGACCTTGAGGGGCTGAAGATCAAGAGCCCCTCACCCTAGCCCTCTCCCGGAGGGAGAGGGGACTGATTGGGGGATGCTGTGGAACTACGCCGACCTGAAACAGCTTTACCGAATCCATAATCGACTGAATCTTTCAGGTCGATGTATGACGCAAGACACTTCGGTCAGTCCCCTCTCCCTCCGGGAGAGGGCTAGGGTGAGGGGCTTTTCAAGCGGTCAAATACGGAACTGGCCGACGAGTTTGCCAAGGCGCTGCCCCAGCTCCGCCAGACTGCGCGAAGTCTGTGCACCCAACTGCGTTTCATCGGCCACGCTGTCCACCGCCACCGCAATCTGGTGCACGCTGCGGTTGATCTCTTCGGCCACCGCCGTCTGCTCTTCCGCCGCACTGGCAATCTGCGCGTTCATCGAGTTGATCGTCGCGATCAGCTCGGCCATGGCATCCAGCGACGCCCCGGCCTGATTAGCCTGCTGTGAAGTGCCGTCACCCGCCTCGCTGGAACGGCGCATCGCCTCGACCGCCGACTGCGTACCCGCCTGCAAGCGATCGATCATGCCCTGAATTTCCTGGGTGCTGATCTGCGTGCGACTGGCCAATGCCCGCACCTCATCCGCCACCACAGCAAAGCCGCGCCCGGCTTCACCAGCCCGCGCCGCCTCAATCGCCGCGTTCAGCGCCAACAGGTTGGTCTGTTCGGCAATCGAACGAATCACTCCGAGCACGCCAACAATCGAGGTCACGTCTTGTTGCAGGCTGTCGAGCGACACGCCGCTGCTGCGAATGTCATCGACCAGCGCATGAATCTGCTTGATGCTGCCGGCCACCACACGCTTGGCGCTCTGGCCTTCTTCGTCGGTCTGCTGGGCGGCGACGGCAGCGTTCTGCGCGCTCTTCGCTACTTCCTGCGCGGCGGCGGACATTTCATTGATCGCCGTGGCGACCTGATCGGTTTCGTGACGCTGACGCTCCATCGCCTGATCGGAGCGCTGGGCCTGATCCGACACTTGGGTGACCAGCCCGGTCAGTTGCGTGGTCATCTCGGTGATCTGCCGCACCAGACCATGGATCTTGTCGACGAAGCGGTTGAACGAGCCGGCCAGTTCGCCGAGTTCATCCTGGCTGGTGATGTTCAGGCGACGGGTCAGATCGCCCTCGCCCGCTGCAATGTCATCGAGGTTGGCTTTCATCAGGGTCAACGGACGCAAAATGGTATTGGCCAGCAACATCCCCGCCGCCGCGATCACCAGCAGCACCACCACCGCCACGCCGACGATGCTCAGCACCACGCCTTGCATACGCTCCTGCACTTGCGCTTCGACCTGTGCGACTTGCGCTTCGATGCCGTCGAGGTTGACCGAGGTACCGACCGCCATGTCCCACTTGGCCAGGTATTCGGTGTAACCGAGTTTCGGTACCAACACCTTGGCATTACCCGGCAACGGCGAGCTGTATTGCAGATAGTGCGTACCGTCCTTCGCCACTTTCACCAGGCCGAGGTTGACGTAAACGCCGTTCGGGTCGCGGTTGTCTTTAAAGCTTTTGCCCACGCCTTCGGGGTCGTTGGCCTTGAACAGGCGCACGGTCTCGGAGTCGTAGCCGAAGAAGTAGCCGTCCTTGCCGTAGCGAATGCCGGAGAGCAGTTTGATCGCCTGGGCGCGTGCCTCGTTATCACCCGGCGCGGCCGCGTCGTACAGCGGCTTGATCGTGGTCATGGCCACGGCGACGTAACTTTGCAGGGTGGCTTTGGCATCGCCGAGCAGGCGTTCGCGGGTCTGTTCGACCTCTTTGTGCGCCTGTTCCTGAAGGATGAACAGCGTGGTCAGGCTGATGACCAGGGCAAAGAGCAACACCGGGAGAACGGCGAGGGACAGGACTTTAGCCTTGAGGCTCAGGCGCATTGTGGGAGCTCACTCTTTTGGTTTTATTGGCGTGGTTAAAGGCTTTAACGGCACGCCATCACAAAAGTTGAGTCTGCAGACATTGCATCTACCTGTGGGAGCGGGCTTGCCCGCGATGGCGGTGTGTCTGACACATAAATATTGAATGTGCCGACGCCATCGCTGGCAAGCCAGCTCCCACAGGTTTCAGGGGTTCAGAGAACCATCGCGGCCACCCAGCCGAACGCCAGCAGCGGCAGGTTGTAGTGCAGGAACGTCGGCACCACGGTGTCCCAGATGTGGTGATGCTGGCCGTCGATGTTCAGACCGGAGGTCGGGCCCAGCGTCGAGTCCGAGGCCGGCGAGCCGGCGTCGCCCAAAGCACCAGCGGTACCGACGATGCACACGATAGCGATCGGGCTGAAGCCCAGTTGCACGCACAGCGGCACGAAAATCGCCGCCAGAATAGGCACCGTGGAAAACGACGAACCAATCCCCATGGTTACCAGCAACCCGACCAGCAGCATCAACAACGCGCCGATGCCCTTGCTGTGATTGATCCACGACGCCGACGACTCGACCAGGGTCTGTACCTCACCGGTGGCCTTCATCACCTCGGCAAACCCGGAGGCGGCGATCATGATGAAGCCGATCATCGCCATCATCTTCATGCCCTCGGTGAAGAGGTCATCGGTCTCGCGCCATTTCACAATGCCCGACACCGAGAAGATCAGGAAACCGACCAGCGCCCCGATAATCATCGAGTCCAGCAGCAGTTGCACGATGAACGCAGCGGCAATCGCCACACCGGCAATCATCAGGCTCAGCGGGTTGTACTGCACCGCCACTTGCTCGACCTGCTCAATCTTCGCCAGGTCGTATACGCGCCGCTTGCGATAAGTGATGAACGCCATCACCAGGCCGAATACCATGCCCAGCGCCGGAATGCCCATGGCGTGGGTGACATTGATGCCGCTGATATCAACACCGCTACGGGCAACGTTGGCCAGCAGGATTTCATTGAGGAAGATGTTGCCGAAGCCCACCGGCAGGAACATGTACGGCGTGATCAGACCGAAGGTCATGACGCAGGCGATCAAGCGGCGATCGAGTTGCAGCTTGGTCAGTACATAGAGAAGTGGCGGCACCAGTAGCGGAATGAACGCGATGTGGATCGGCAGGATGTTCTGCGAAGCGATCGCCACGACCCACAGCAAGCCGATCAGCAGCCATTTGACGCTGCCACCGCCGGTCGCATGCTGGCGATCAACCATCGCCAGCGCCTTGTCAGCCAGGGCATGGGCCAGGCCCGACTTGGCAATCGCCACGGCGAAAGCGCCGAGCAACGCGTAGGACAACGCCACCGTCGCCCCGCCGCCCAGGCCGCTGTTGAACGCCTTGAGCGTGGCGTCGATGCCCAGGCCACCGGTCAGGCCGCCGACCAGCGCGCCAACGATCAAGGCGATCACTACGTGCACGCGGGACAGGCTGAGAATCAGCATGACGCCGACTGCCGCTATGACTGCATTCATTTCACTTCCTCGAAAAACACTGCGGTGGAAAACCGACCGCCAGACAGAATGAGTCCGCCAACGGTTCACCGGCGGATTTGCAAAGAGGGTCTTATTAGAAGGGCGCGCACTGTGCCGCAGAGTGGCCGCAGTGTCAAAGCGAGTGGGCGATTTCGGCTGCGGCAATCGGTCATATTGTGTTTCAAGGATAAAGAAAGCCGAAACGCGGCCGTTACAGTGCAAAGTCTCAGATATTTATCGAATAAGGACGTCTCCATGTCGCTCAGACAACTTTCCATCCAATGGAAAATCACCCTGCTCGCCGGCCTCTGCCTGGCCGGTATCGTGACCCTGTTGGTGGGTCTTTCGCTGTATCGCATGGAGCACAGTTCTGAACTGGTGAAAGCTTCGAGCATGGAGATGCTCACCGAGTCGGCGCAAGCGCGCATCGAGTCGCAAGGTGAAGTGCAGGCTGCCGGCATTCGCCAGCAATTCATGGACGCCTATCAGTACGGCCACGGTTTCTCGCGGCAGGTGCTGTTCCTGCGCGAACAGGCCGAGAAGCGCTTCCTCGATGCTTTCGATCTGCGTGAAGACATGACCCGTCAGGTCAAATCGGCGCTGCAAGCCAACCCGGACCTGCTCGGCCTATCGCTGGTGTTCGAAGCCAACGCACTGGACGGCAAAGACGAACTGTTCGCCGGCCAGGCTGAACTGGGCAGCAACGACAAGGGCCGTTTCGCTCTGTACTGGTCGCAACCAACGCCGGGCAAAGTCACCTCGATGGCCCTGCCGGAAAGCGACATGGCCGACACCAGCACCGGTCCCAGCGGTCAAGCGGCCAACGCCTGGTTCACCTGCCCGCGCGCCACGCTCAAGCCGTGCGTGATCGAACCGTACTTCTATGTGATCGACGGGCAAAACGTGCTGATGACCAGCATCGTCTTCCCGCTGATGGTCAACGGCAAAGTCATCGCCTCGCTGTCGGTCGACATCAACCTCAACAGCCTGCAAGCCATCAGTCAGGGCGCGAGCAAAAAGCTCTACGACGGCCAGACCGCCGTGAGCATCATCAGCCCCGCCGGCCTGCTCGCCGGTTACAGCCCGGATGCCGGCAAACTCAGCCAGCGTCTGGATGCGGTGGATAAAACCAGCGGCGCCGAGTTGCTCAGCAAGCTCGCCTCCAGCACAAGCGTCAGCAGCCTGCACAGCAACGGCCAGTTGAAAGTGCTGTCGCCATTTCAACCGATTCCCGGGGGTCCGTCGTGGGGCGTGCTGCTGGATGTGCCAGAGAAAGTCCTGGTCAGCCGCGCCGAAGCGCTCAAGCAACAACTGGACGCGAGCAACAACTCCGGCACGCTGATCGAATTGAGCCTCGGCGTGCTGGCCGCGTTGATCGGCTTGCTGCTGGTGTGGCTGATGGCGCGCAGCGTGACCAAGCCGATCCTCGGCGTGGCGCACATGCTTGAAGACATCGCCAGCGGCGAAGGCGATCTGACCCGCCGTCTGGCCTATGACAAAAAGGACGAACTCGGGCAACTGGCCGGTTGGTTCAACAAGTTCCTCGACAAGTTGCAGCCGATCATTGCCGAGGTGAAACGCTCGGTGCAGGACGCGCGCAACACCGCCGACCAGTCTTCGGCCATCGCCACGCAAACCAGCGCCGGCATGGAGCAGCAATACCGCCAGGTCGATCAGGTTGCCACTGCCTCCCACGAAATGAGCGCCACCGCGCAAGACGTCGCCCGCAGCGCCGCGCAGGCTGCCGAAGCCGCCAAGGATGCTGATCGCGCGACCCGTCAGGGCCTGACCGTGATCGACCGCACCACCGCCAGCATCGACACCCTCGCCGCCGACATGAGCGCAGCCATGATGCAAGTCGAAGGCCTGGCCGCCAACAGCGAGAAGATCGGCGCCGTGCTGGAAACCATTCGTGCGATTGCCGAGCAGACTAACTTGCTCGCGCTTAATGCCGCGATCGAAGCGGCGCGCGCCGGTGAGGCCGGACGCGGTTTTGCCGTGGTAGCCGACGAAGTCCGCAACCTCGCCCGCCGCACACAAGAGTCGGTGGAAGAGACCCGTCAGGTCATCGAGCAACTGCAAACCGGTACGCAAGATGTGGTTGGTTCGATGGGCAACAGCCATCGTCAGGCTCAGGGCAGTGTCGAGCAGGTTGGCCAGGCTGTGACGGCGCTGCGCCAGATCGGCGATGCGGTCACGGTGATCAGCGACATGAACCTGCAGATTGCCAGTGCGGCGGAAGAGCAAAGTGCGGTGGCCGAGGAGATCAATAACAACGTGGCGACGATTCGCGATGTGACCGAGTCGTTGTCCGGGCAGGCGAATGAGTCGGCGCGGGTGAGTCAGTCGCTCAATAGTCTGGCGAATCAGCAGCAGAGTTTAATGGATCAGTTTCGGGTTTGATTCGCAGGTTGTGGGGTGTCAGTGAGATTCCCCCCTCACCCCAGCCCTCTCCCCCCAAGGGGGGCGAGGGGGAAAGGGAGCCGATCTCCATGTCATTCAAAACCTGAGTTCGACTCGGCATTTCAGGTCATGGGGAAGCTTTCAAAACCCGAGTTCGACTCGGTATCCATGTCACCAGAGGCTTTCAAAACCCGACTTCGACTCGGTATCTCATGTCACCGGAAGGCTTTCAAAACCCGACTTCGACTCGGTATCTCACGTCGGCGTACCTCGAACAAACACCTCGGTCAGTCCCCTCTCCCTCCGGGAGAGGGTTAGGGTGAGGGGCTTCTAAAGGCTCACCGCCGAGGCAACTCGATTACCACCTTCAACCCGCCCCACTCACTCTCGCCCAACACCAGCAAACCACCCCAGGTCTCGACAATATCGCGGACAATCCCCAGCCCCAGGCCATGCCCGTGGGTCTGCTCATCCAGCCGCGTGCCCCGGCTGAATACCTCGGCGCGCTGTTCTTCGGGAATCCCCGGACCGTCATCTTCCACGCTCAGGGCAAAGCCGTCCGTACGCTCGATCACACTCAGGCGCACTTCGGCATCCGCCCACTTGCAAGCGTTGTCCAACAGATTGCCGAGCAACTCGAGCAAATCCTCACGATCCCACGGCAGTTGCAATCCCGCCGGCGCGACATAACTCAAGGCCAGATGCTCGCCGTGAATCATGTTCAGGGTCGCCAGCAATCCCGGCAGTTCCGCATCGCAATCAAACAGCGCACCTGGCAACGCATCACCGGAGAGCCGCGCACGGTTCAACTCGCGATTAAGCCGTTGCTGCACCTGCTCCAGTTGTTCCTTGAGGACCTTGCGCAACTCGGGATGCGCATCGAGTTTTTCGCTGGACGCCAGGCTCAACAGCACCGCCAACGGCGTTTTCAAGGCGTGCCCGAGATTGCCCAAGGCATTGCGCGAGCGCTTGAGGCTGTCTTCGGTGTGCGCCAACAAATGGTTGATCTGCGCCACCAGCGGTTCCAGTTCCACCGGCACCTGTTCATCGAGTTGTGAACGCTGGCCCTGCTGCAATTGCGCAATCTGCTCGCGGGCCTTTTCCAGTGGTTTCAAGGCGCGACGCACGGTCAGCCGTTGCAGCAGCAGAATCAACAGCAATGCCGCCAGACCCAGGCCCAGGCCGATCTGGCGCATGCGCTGAAAGCTCTCGCGCACCGGCGTGTAATCCTGCGCGACGCTGATCGAAATCGATTGGCCCAGGCGTCGATAGTCCGAACGCAGCACCAGCAATTGCTGACCGTCAGGCCCCAGTTGCAGATTGCTGTGCAGCCCGGGATGGTCGAGCAGCGGCAGATCCTGATCCCACAACGAACGCGAACGCCAATGGCTGTCGGCAAAATCAATGCGGAAATAGTGCCCGGAAAACGGCCGCTGATAAGCTGGCGACAAATGCCGCTCATCCAGTTGCAGGCCTTGCGGCCCGCGCACCAATGCCACCAGCAGACTTTCGCTGTCGTTGCGCAGACCGGCTTCGAGATAGCGCTGCAAACCCACTTCGAACAACCACAGACTGGTTTGCGCCACCACCACACCGACGACCACCATCACGCTGATCAAACCCAGGCTCAAGCGGCGTTGGATCGACCTCACGAAGCTTGCCCGCCGAACAGGTAACCCTGACCTCGACGGGTTTCGATCACACTTTTGCCGAGCTTGCGCCGCAGGTGATTGACGTGCACTTCGAGGACGTTGGAATCGCGCTCGGTTTCACCGTCGTAGAGGTGTTCGGCGAGGTGGCTTTTGGAGAGGATCTGCTCCGGGTGCAGCATGAAATAGCGCAGCAGGCGGAATTCGGCGGCGGTCAATTGAATGTCGGCGCCGTCGCGCACCACGCATTGGCGACCTTCGTCCAGATGCAGACCGGCCGCCTGCAATGTGGGTTGATTGGCCTGGCCTTTGGAGCGACGCAGCAGCGATTGAATGCGCAACTGCAACTCTTCGGGGTGGAACGGTTTGGTCAGGTAATCGTCAGCGCCGGCCTTCAGGCCTTCGATGCGCTCGGCCCAGGAATCGCGCGCCGTGAGGATCAGCACCGGAATCGCCAGACCGCCGGCGCGCCACTGCGCCAGCACTTCAAGCCCCGGCACGCCCGGCAGGCCGAGGTCGAGAATGATCAGGTCATACGGTTCGCTGCTGCCCTGATACAGCGCATCACGACCGTCCGCCAGCCAATCGACCGCATAGCCCTGCCGTTGCAGGCTGGAGAGCAATTCGTCAGCCAACGGTACGTGGTCTTCCACCAATAGCAAACGCATCGATCAATCTTCCTTGTCTTTCACAAGTTCACCGGTATCAGCCTTCAAGTGCAGCTCACGGGCGACACCTTCGACGGTCAGCAACTCGACTTCATAAATGTAGACGTCGTGTTTTTCTTCCAGCTCGACTTCCAGCAGTTTCGCGCCGGGATAGCGGTCCATTGCCTGCTGCAGCACTTGCTCCAGCGGCAGGATCACGCCCTGCTTGCGCAGATCAAGCGCCTCGTCCGGACCGAGGTCGCGAGCCATCGCCGTCGAGCAACACATCACCAGCGCCAACGCCGTACGGCGGGTGGCGCGAACATTAACCTTCATTACGTATCCTGATGATCCTTGAGAACCTGCCCAGTCACCGCGTCTAATTCCAGATCCCACTCCAGCCCCTGCGGATCACGCATTTCGATCTGGTAGATGTACTTGCCGTACTGCTCTTCCAGCTCGGTATCGGTGATCGTCGAACCCGGGTGTTTTTCCAGCGCCGTGGCGTTGAGCTTCTCGAAGGAGACGATAGTACCAGCGTCGCGCAGACGCAGGGCTTCGTCGGGGCCGAGATCGCGGGCGTGGGCGAGGTTGGCGGTGAAGCCGATGATCGCGGCAACGGACAGGGCAGTCAGGGTTTTCATGGGGTCTCCGTATTTTTATGTGTTGCTTACGGTGGGCACCTTAGCGAGATGAACTTAACTGAAACTGAATTGCCATCATTGCCCCAGCTCAACACATGCCCCCGTGTAGGAGCTGCCGCAGGCTGCGGCAGCTCCTACAGGATTTTGTAACATGTGCTTATAATTGTTCGCTTGCTAACGATCGAGACCGGTATGACCGCCATCCACATCAAATTCCCCGCCCTCACCCTCAAGGCCGGCCCACGTGCCATGGCGCGCATTCGTGCCCAAGGCCTGAACGCCGCCGACGTCGGCACCCTGCCCGGCGCGGCCGGTGGACCGAAGGCGTTGGGCATTCAGGGACTGGATCTGGCGTTGTTCGGTGAATGGCTGCCGAGTGCACCGCGTGAGCGTTCGCTGATCGGCGCCTCGGTCGGTTCCTGGCGCTTCGCCAGCGCCTGCCTGCCGGACGCCGCCGAAGGCATTCGCCGCCTCGGTCATCTGTACGCCGAGCAGAATTTCAACAAAGGCGTGACCATGGCCGAGATCAGCCAGAGTTCGCAGCGCATGCTCAACGACCTGCTCGACGGTCGCGACGCGAGCATCCTCGACAACGCGCATTACCGGCTGAACATCATGGTGGTGAAAAGTCAGGGGCGTCTGGCCGATGACCATCGCGGCCGACTGGGTCTGGCACTGGGCTCGGTGATTGCCGACAACCTGCGCGGTCGCGCGCGGCTGTCGCGGCACTTCGAACGACTGATCATCCACGACCCACGCCTCGCCCCGCCGGTCAATGCGCTGAACGATTTCCCGTCGCGCTTTGTCGCCCTGAATGCCGGCAATCTGCGTCAGGCCTTGTTGGCGTCGGGATCGATCCCGATGGTCATGGAAGGCGTACGCGACCTGCCGGGCGCCGGTGCCGGGACGTTCCGCGACGGTGGCCTGCTCGACTATCACCTTGACCTGCCCTACAGCGGCGACGGCATCGTGCTTTATCCGCACTTCACTGATCGGGTGATTCCCGGCTGGTTCGACAAGACCCTGCCATGGCGCAAGGCCTCGGTGGAGCGCTTGCAGGACGTGCTGCTGCTCGCGCCTTCGAAGGAATATCTGGCGCGCCTGCCCTACGGCAAACTCCCCGATCGTAATGATTTCAAACGCTTCATGGGCGATGCGCCGAGCCGGCAGAAATACTGGCACGCAGCGATGGACGAGAGCCGTCGCCTCGGCGATGAGTTCCTTGAACTGACTGCCAATGGTCGCCTCGCCGAGCGCTTGCTGACCCTTTAGTCAGCACGGCCAAAGACAAGCTGGTAAACTCGCCGCCTGCCCGAATCGCTGCGGCGAACGCCATCTGAACAGAGCCGAAAATACCGTGGAAATCTTCAAAGAGTTTACTTTCGAATCCGCCCACCGCCTGCCGCACGTCCCGGACGGCCACAAGTGCGGGCGTCTGCACGGTCACTCGTTCAAAGTGGCGCTTCACCTCAGCGGCGACCTCGATCCGCACACCGGCTGGATCCGCGATTTCTCTGAAATCAAAGCGATCTTCAAGCCGCTGTACGAGCGTCTCGATCACAACTACCTGAACGACATTCCCGGTCTGGAAAACCCGACCAGCGAAGTGCTGGCCAAATTCATCTGGAATGAAATGAAGCCGTTGTTGCCGGAACTGAGCGCGATCCGTATTCACGAGACGTGCACCAGCGGTTGCATCTATCGCGGTGAATAACCTGACGTAGATCTCCCTCGTAGGAGCTGCCGAAGGCTCCTACAGGGGGATTGGTGTTTTGTCTGGGAAATAGAGAACAGCCCGCGAGGCTGTTTTTTTACGCCTATGCTTTTTGGCTCCCACCCGCCAAGAGGACAGGCCCATGACAGACTGGCTGCTGGATCAGGTCTTTGACTTCAACGGGCATCCCGTTCATTACGCCATACGCGGCGACGGCCCGCCGCTGGTGTTCGTGCATGGCACGCCGTTTTCGTCATACGTGTGGCACCGGATCGCGCCGCACTTTTTCGCCACGCATCGCGTGCATTACTTCGACCTGCTGGGCTACGGGCGCTCCGAGCAACCTGACGCCGATGTCTCTCTCGGCGTGCAAAACCAACTGTTGGCGCAGTTGCTCGACCATTGGAATATTGCAAACCCCGACGTCGTCGCCCACGACTTCGGCGGCGCGACCGTGTTGCGTGCGCATCTGCTCAACGGCAAGGATTATCGCAGCCTGACACTCATCGACCCTGTGGCCCTGACGCCCTGGGGTTCGCCATTTGTGCAACATGTGCGCCTGCATGAAGCGGCGTTCAGTGGCCTGCCCGACTACATCCAGCGCGCCATCGTGCCGACCTATATTCGCGGGGCAATTCACCGCGATATCCCCGACGACGAAATCGCACCCTACGTGCAGCCGTGGCTCGGCGATCCCGGGCAAGCGGCGTTCTATCGGCAGATTGCACAGATGGACGAGCGCTATACCCGTGAAGCAGAAAGCCTGTACCCGACGATCCGCTGTCCGGTGCAGATTCTCTGGGGCGAAGAGGACCAGTGGATCCCCATCGAGCGTGGCCGAGCGTTACATCAAATGATCCCGGGATCACAATTCCACCCGATTGCCAACGCCGGCCACCTCGTCCAGGAAGACGCCCCCGAAGCCATCGTCGCCGCCCTGCTGCGCTTCCTCTGACCTTGATCGTTCCCACGCTCTGCGTGGGAACGATCAAAAACAAGATCAAAAGATCGCAGCCTTCGGCAGCTCCTACATTGGGGCTCCGGTGTATTCAGGTGCACTGTTTTCGCGCTTGCCGACGCGACTCGTCTATACATAACCCGCGCCATCCGGCATTTGGCACGACCACTGCAACCCTCCCCAGCGTCTCCTCTATTCCAGCAAGGACCGCCCCATGACGCAGAACGATCCCGGCAACGATTACCCCCTCAGCGAAGTCCCCATGCATGCGCGCAAAGGCCTGGCCTCCACGGCGATGGTGTTACTGGGCTTCACGTTTTTCACCGCAACCATGTTTGCCGGCGGCAAGCTCGGCGTGGCGTTCAGTTTCGGCGAGATGATGGCGGTGATCATCGTCGGTAATCTGCTGCTGGGTTTGTACGCGGCAGGCCTGGGTTACATCGCTTTCAAGAGCGGCCTCAATTCGGTGTTGATGGGCCGTTTCTGCTTCGGCGAAGTCGGCAGCAAGCTCAGCGACCTGATCCTCGGTTTCACCCAGATCGGCTGGTACGCCTGGGGCACGGCGACGGCTGCCGTCGTGATCGGTAAATATTTCAATCTCGACGAAAGTACGGTGCTCGGCCTGATGGTGCTGTTCGGTCTGCTGTTCTGCGCCACAGCCTACGTCGGTTATCGCGGACTGGAGATCCTCTCGTACATCGCGGTGCCGGCAATGATGTTGCTGCTGATGCTGTCGATGTGGGTGGCGACGGTGAAAGTCGGAGGATTCGAGGGTTTGCTCAGCGTTGTGCCAAGCGGTTCGCTGGACTGGTCGACGGCCATTACGCTGGTATTCGGCACCTTCGTCAGCGGCGCAACGCAGGCGACCAACTGGACACGCTTCTCGCGCTCGGCCCGGGTGGCGGTGCTGGCCAGCCTGATCGGTTTCTTCATCGGCAACGGCCTGATGGTATTGATCGGCGCTTACGGCGCCATCGTTTACCAACAACCCGACGTGGTTGAAGTGCTGCTGTTGCAAGGTTTCGCCATGGCGGCGATGGCCATGCTGTTGCTGAACATCTGGAGCACCCAGGACAACACCATCTACAACTTCGCCGTCGCCGGTTGCAATCTGCTGCGCACCGGCCGGCGCAAAACCGTGACCCTCGCCGGTGCGGTGATCGGCACTCTGCTCGCACTGCTGGGCATGTACGACATGCTGGTGCCTTACCTGATTCTGCTCGGCACGGTGATTCCACCGATTGGCGGGGTGATCATGGCGGACTTTTTCTTCCGTTGGCGCGGGCACTATCCGCGTCTGGCCGACGCACGGTTGCCGGCGTTCAACTGGCCGGGCCTCGGGGCCTATGCGGTCGGCACTGTCGCCGCGTTCAGCTCGCCTTGGGTCGCGCCACTGGTAGGGATCGCCGCTGCCGCGCTAACGTATGTCATCGTCACCGGCGTGCTCGGCGCTCGCAGCGCGAGCGCGCCACTACAAGACCTATAAAAAGGATTCGCCTGATGCACATCATCAACGCCCGTTTGCGCAACCAGGAAGGTTTGCACGAATTACACCTCGAAGACGGCCTGATCCGCAGCATCGCCCGGCAGACCGAAGCGCCCACTCTCGGCCCGGATGACCTCGACGCCGGCGGCAATCTGGTGGTGCCGCCCTTCGTCGAACCGCACATTCACCTCGACGCCACCCTCACCGCCGGCGAGCCGCGCTGGAACATGAGCGGCACGCTGTTCGAAGGCATCGAGTGCTGGGGCGAGCGCAAGGTCACCATCACCGAAGAAGACACCAAGACCCGCGCCAAGAAAACCATTCAAGCCTTGGCCGCGCACGGCATCCAGCACGTGCGCACCCACGTCGACGTCACCGACCCGCAACTTACCGCGCTCAAAGCCATGCTCGAAGTGCGCGAGGAAAGCCGCCACCTCATCGATCTGCAAATCGTCGCGTTTCCGCAGGAAGGCATCGAGTCGTTCCGCAACGGTCGCGAGTTGATGGAAGAGTCGATCCGCATGGGCGCGGACGTGGTTGGCGGCATTCCGCATTTCGAGTACACCCGCGATCAAGGTGTGAGTTCGGTGAAGTTCCTGATGGACCTGGCCGAGCGCACCGGTTGCCTGGTCGACGTGCATTGCGACGAAACCGACGACCCGCATTCACGCTTTCTTGAAGTCCTCGCCGAAGAAGCACGCAGCCGCGACATGGGCGCCCTCGTCACCGCCAGCCACACCACGGCGATGGGTTCTTACGACAACGCTTATTGCGCCAAACTGTTCCGTCTGCTCGGCCACTCCGGGATCAGTTTTGTCTCCTGCCCCACCGAGAGCATTCACCTGCAAGGGCGTTTCGACAACTTCCCGAAACGCCGGGGCGTGACCCGTGTGAATGAATTGCTCGAAGCCGGCATGAACGTCTGTTTCGGCCAGGATTCCATCGTCGACCCGTGGTATCCGCTGGGCAACGGCAACATCCTGCGCGTGCTTGAGGCCGGGCTGCACATCTGCCACATGCTCGGTTACCGCAACCTGCAAAGTGCGCTGGACCTGGTCACGGATAACAGCGCCAAAGCCATGCACCTGGGTGAGCGTTATGGTCTGGAACAGGGGCGTCCGGCGAATCTGCTGATTCTCTCGGCAGACAGTGATTACGAGGTGATCCGCAGTCAGGGCTTGCCGTTGTACTCGATTCGCGGCGGCAAGGTGTTGATGAAGCGGCAGATGCCGGTGGTGGAGTTCAGTGGTGAACTGAGCTGAGCTGAGATCTGCGGCGGGGCTGATGGCCCCATCGCTGGCAAGCCAGCTCCCACAAGGATCTGTGGCGCACCGCAGATCCAATGTAGGAGTGAGCCAGCTCGCGATAGCGCACTGGCATTCAATAAAGATGTTGTCTGATCTACCGCTATCGCGAGCAGGCTCACTCCTACAAGGGTTCAGTGGCGTACACAAATGAGGTGTTCACCACAAAACCCTGTGGGAGCCTGGCTTGCCAGCGATAGGGTCTTTGAATTCAGCCCATCAACCGCGCCGTACCAAACAACCTGACCCGCCGCAATTCACCCTCTGCTTCTTCGAGCAAAATCGGCGCCGTGCCGCCGGGCATGACCACCTGCACTTCTCCCGCCTCGACCCAACCCACCCGCCAAGCCGCCGATGCCACGGCACTGGCACTGGTGCCGGAGGACGCCGTCGGCCCTTCGCCGCGTTCAAATACTCGCGCGAGGATTTTCTGTGGTGATTCCAGCACCGCCCATTGCAGATTGACACCTGCCGGGCATGGATCTCCGGCACCGGTGGGCATGGCGTAGGCGATTTCGGTCAGGCCTTCGTTCAGGGGTGATTCACGCATTTGCTCGTTGCTCGGCAAAGTAGATACATCGCGGAGCAGCGTTACGCAATGCGGATTGCCAATGCGCACGAATTGGCTATGCGCCCAGTCGGAATCAAGTTGTGCCAAGGGCTGGACGTGGCTCACGTCGCGAGCATTGAACTCAATGCCTTGAACAGTCTGCGCACCGACCGCATCCGGTCCAAATCGCGGTTGGCCGAGATCGAGCCAGAAGCCTTTAACACCTTCGACTTCAGCCGGTTTCGCCGAGGTCTCCACGGCGTAACCCTTGTCGTGATGCACGCGCAACAAAGCACCCTCCTCTGGCATCAAGCCTTGCTCGGTCAGCGCCTGCGAGAAAATCGTCAGGCCATTGCCACTGCGCTCGGCGAGCGTGCCGTCGGTGTTGACGATCAGCACGTCGAATGGCGGCGACGTCTGGAACGGGCCGATCAGCAGGCCGTCACTGCGGTGGGACTTGCTGTTTGCCGGGCGTTGGTCTTCGGGCCAGTCGCAGCAGAGTTTGATTGCCGCTGCGCTCCAAGAGTGACGCGCAGAGGCGCATTCAGTGGCGCTGACGGGCAAAACAATGCCCGCGTCGCGCAATGCCTGCGGCGCAATCACCCCATAGATATTGCCCCGTGCATCGTAGAATTGCGTCATCAACCTTAGTCCCTGCTACCGAAGAATCCCACTGTAAACCGAATCCCCTGTAGGAGTGGGCCTGCTCGCGATAGCGGTGTATCAGGCAAAAAAATATTGACTGACAAGCCGCTATCGCGAGCAGGCTCGCTCCCACAGGGTAGGATGTCGTCTGCACGTCCCCGAGCATCGGCGATCGAACCTCGTCGCTGAATCAGTGTCCTTCGGGGACGCGATGTTTTTTGCCAAGGATCGATATGACCAGCCTCAACCCCCAAGACACCTTCGTCCCCGGACGCCTGCAACAGATGTCCACGCGCATCGCCTTTTTCATCGCCGGACTCGGTATCGCCGCGTGGGCGCCGTTGGTGCCGTACGCCAAGGCCCGTGCCGGACTGGATGAAGGCACGCTGGGGTTGCTGCTGTTGTGCCTCGGCGTCGGTTCGATTCTGGCGATGCCGTTGGCGGGGATTCTGGCCACACGCTTTGGCTGTCGGCGGGTGGCCACCGGCGGCACGCTGCTGATCTGCGCGGCGCTGCCGTTACTGGCGACGGTGTCGTCGATACCGGCGCTGATCGCTACCCTGTTCATGTTCGGCGCCGGCCTCGGTACGGTGGATTCGACGGTGAACCTGCAAGCGGTGATCGTCGAACGCGCCAGCGGCAAGAACATGATGTCGGGTTTTCACGGCTTGTTCAGTCTCGGCGGGATTGTCGGCGCGGCGGGTGTCAGCGCCCTGCTCGGCCTCGGCTTGACGCCTCTCGCAGCCATGTTGGTGGTGGTCGTGGTGCTGATCGCGGCATTGTTCAAATGCGTGCCGCACATGTTGCCTTACGGCAGTGAAAGCTCCGGACCGGCATTCGCCATCCCTCACGGCATCGTGCTGTTTATTGGCGGGATGTGCTTCATCGTGTTCCTGACTGAAGGCGCGGCGCTGGACTGGAGTGCGGTGTTTCTGGCGCAGGAACGCGGGATCGACACGGCGTACGCGGGGTTGGGTTATGCGGCGTTTGCATTGACCATGACCGCCGGACGTTTGCTGGGTGACCGCATTGTGCGGATTGTCGGTGCCACGCGGATCATTCTGTTTGGCGGTCTGTTGGCTGCGGCTGGCCTGTTTCTGGCGACATTTGCGCCGAGCTGGCAAGCGGCACTGGTGGGTTATGCGCTGGTCGGTGCCGGCTGTTCGAACATCGTGCCAGTGCTGTACACGGCGGTGGGCAAGCAAACGGTGATGCCGGAAAGCATCGCGGTGCCGGCGATTACCACTTTGGGCTATGCAGGGATTCTGGCAGGGCCGGCGGTAATCGGTTTTGTCGCCCATGCCAGTAGCTTGAGCTTTGCCTTTGGCTTGATGGCGGTATTGTTGGTCGCGGTGGCCATCGGCGGTAAGACATTGAAAGTATGAAGATTGGCGCGACACCTGTCAGGTTTGACAGTAGACAGGCCTTGACCCTTTGAATCATGGTGATTTCCAGCCACGCGGAAATGGAAATCTGTCATGAATATTCGAATTGGATCGGCTGTTGCACTTATCGCTCTTCTCCAGGGATGCGCCTCCGTCAATCGATACGACTGGGGCGAAGGCGGAGCCAACTTTGCTCCCGCTGAGCGGCTGGCCAATGCCAAAGGACGTTATGCGCATTGGCAAGCCATTGGCCGTGTCGAAGTTGAAGGCGGCATGACCTGCTCCGGTACACTCATTGACACACGAGAACCCGGTACTGTGTCGAATCCGGCTTATGTACTGACCTCCGGACACTGCACACATCCGGAGATAGGCAATAACGAGGTCATCGTCAATCAGCCTGCAAAGGGTCGGGTTACGTTCAATTATTTTTTCGACACGCAACCGCACAGTCGCTCCTATGCGGTAAGCCGGATTGGCTGGAGCACGCTGCGTGGCCAAGACATCTCCATCGTTGAACTTGAACAGCCTCTGGAACAGTTGATCAGCGACGGTATCGAGCCTCTGAAACTGGCGCATGCCCCCTTGCCCCCCGAAGAAAACATTTTGATCACCGGCGCGCCCGTGAACGGCTTCATTCAGCGAATGGCATGCAAACAGGAACATTCGGCAGCGGTCATCGAAGGCCCGTGGCGATGGGTAGGACAATCGAGCAACCGTTGCCTCGATGTTGTCAGTGGATTATCCGGCTCACCATTGCTTGCGCGTTATACCAATGAAGTCGTGGCTGTGTTGGGCACTACCACGCGCGGAAGTGAGCGTAATCGATGTGACAAGGGCGCCCCCTGTGAGGTCGTTGCCGGGCAGGTCAACAAGCGAACTGACACCAACTACGCCTCCACAACCGAAGGCCTGGGTGCTTGCTTCACCAAGGGGCGTTTCGACCCGCGTCCGGGTGACTGCCCGCTGGGAGCGGCATGGTCTTTTCCGACATCATCGCAAAACAGCGATTACATCAAAGTCGAGCGTGACGAGCACGGACAAGTCGTGCCATGGCATTGGCTGCAAACCTTCGCATTGAGCGCTCCCTACTACCGCTATCGCTATACGCGCACGCTGGACGAATGCCAGTCGCTTGCTGGGTATAGCCAGGTACAAACCGCTCGCCCTGGTTCCGAGAATCAGTTGAACCATGAACTCAAAGAAGGTGCGGGGCTATATTTTCTCTGCCTGATTGGTCAACAGCGGCCTACGGACGTGCCAAAACAATCGGATGGAAAAACCCCCAACATCTATTGGCGGTGGTTGCTGGAAGCACCAGCGCCGTTGGCGCCGGCCTATAAAATCGAATGGGTGGGTGACGATGACTACGATGTCAGGGTTTTTCCGGTCTCACCGGATCTGGATCCCTTTCAATTTCAATACAAGTCCGGGCAGCCCGGGAGCATCAACTGCAATGACGGGCTGGGATTCCAGCGCGTATCGCCCTCCACGGGCGTGTTCCATGTTTCCGTTGCCAATGGCCGGCAGAACGTCTGCCTCAAAGGCGCAGACCTGGCGGGGAATCCCGGACCGACCATCGACTTTCTGATTCCTCAATAGCTTCAGGCCTGTTGTGGCTGAGTCGTGTGAAACCGGTTCAGCCACAACAGCGTCTTAGAAACCGACGCTGGCCTGCACAAAGAACGTACGCGGCGCGCCGACATACATCCCCGAGTTGTTGTCGCTGGAGCGGGTGAAGTACTGCTTGTCGAAGACGTTCTTCACCCCGGCGCCCAGCTTCAGGTTCGACACCTGCGGTCCGAAGTCATAGCCGCCACGCACGTTCCAGGTCACGTAACCCGGAATGTCGCCGTACTGCCCGTCTGCGGTGCCGTCAGTGATGTAGTTGCCGTTGAAGCTGCCATCAGCGTTAACCCCGGTGCCCGGCGAGCGCTGTTTCGACTGGGCGAAACCGTCGAGGTTGTAGGTCCAGCGGTTGATGTCGTAACGCAAACCGACGGTCGCCACCTGACGCGAATAGAACGGCAGATCACGGCCCTTGAAACCCGGAATCTCGCCTTCATACGTGGCGCGGGTGTAAGTGAAACCGGCGTTGGCGGTCAAGCCATCGAGGCGCGGATCCAGTGCCGCCATGTCGTAGTGCACCGACGCTTCGATGCCTTGGTGCTTGGTCGCGCCGAGATTCGTCCAGCCGACATCGTTGCTGATGTATTGCAGCTCGTCATCGAAGTCGATGTAGAACAGCGTTACCTCACCGCCCCACACATCATCGTTGTAGCGCGTGCCGATCTCGTAGGTCTTGGCCTTTTCCGGCTCCAGGCCATTGGCGGTCTGATCACCCGAGCCGCCCTGACCGAGCTGGAAATACTGCAGGCTGCCGAACGAGGTTTCATAGTTGGCGAACAGTTTCCACGCGTCCGACAGGTGATACATCACGCTCAGCGCCGGCAGCGGCTCGTTGCTCTCGATGCTGCGGTTTTTCGCCTGCACCGGTTTGCCGGCCGTGTCGAGCACCGCGCGGTCATGCCAGTCGGTGCTGATGTGTTCGAAGCGGATGCCCGGGGTGATGGTCCAGTTGCCGACATCGATTTTGTTGTCGAGGTAGACCGAGTTGGCTTCGGTGCCGCCGGTACGATCCTGGAAAACATGACCATCAGACGTCGGCGTGAGCACCGGCTGATTATTGACCAGCGCCACTCGGCTCGACGATTCGTGCATCGCCTCTTTCAGGTAGCGATAACCGACGCTGACTTCCTGCGTGGTCGGGCCGACATCGAAGACCCGCGAGACCCGTGGCTCGATGCCCAGCGTGTAATACGAGCGCGGATAGGAGCTGAGGGTTTTCTGGTCGCGCGCGGCGATGGTGCTGCCACGGAAACTGTCGGTGTAATAAGTGAGGATTTCCGCCTGGGTGCGTTCGTCGATCTGACGGATCCATTTGAACGACACGTCTTTGCGCCGACCGGTGAACTGATCGTAGTCACGCACCGAGTCATACGGTTTGGCGTCGTACTGTTTTTGCGTCAGACCGCCGGGCATATCGGCCGTGGCGTCGTAGTAGTGAAAGTTGAGGCTGAAATCGTCCTGATCGGTCGGCGCCCAGTGGGTCTTGAGCAGCACGTCGTCGATGTCGTTGCCGTTGTTGCGCTCGCGATAACCGTTACCGTTGACGCCGGAATACAGCAACGCCACGCCCATGCCGTTGTCGGCAGTGCCACCGAGGAACGCCGTATCGATGTGTTTCCAGCCACCGTACTGAGTGGTTTCCAGGGTGGTGCCGATTTCACCGGTGGCTTTTTCCGGGATCGCGCGGGTGACGAAGTTGATCACCCCGCCGACGTTCTGCGGCCCATAACGCACCGAACCGGCGCCACGCACCACGTCGATGCTGTCGAGGTTGCCCGAGGAAATCGGCGCCATCGACAGTTGCGGTTGACCGTACGGGGCGAATGCCGCCGGTACGCCGTCGATCAACACGGTGGAGCGCGGCGACAGACGCGAGGTCAGACCGCGCACGCCGACGTTGAGGGAAATATCGCTGCCGCCAGTGCCGTTGGAATCCTGCACCTGCACGCCCGGGACACGCTTGAGCACGTCGCTGACGTTCATCGCGCCCTGCTCGACCATGGCTTCGCGGCGGATCACCGTGCGCGCGCCGGGATGGTTCTGCACCACGGCGGCGTTGGCATCACCGAGCCAGTCGCCAACCACCTTGATGTCGGTCACGCCCAGTTCCAACGGGCCGTTGCTGGCGGCGGAACTCGCGGCCGGCGACAGCGTTACCGAACCTTCGTTGATCTGATAATCCAGACCGCTGCCCTGCAGCAATTGGCGCAACGCCTGCTCCGGCGAGATATCACCGTCGACTGCCGGCGCCTGTTTGCCGGCGACCAGGTCCGGGCTGAAAAACACTTGCAGCGATGTCTGCTGGCCCAGATCGCTGAGGGCCTGACCCAATGGCTGCGCGCGGATATGAATCGCTTCACCGGCAAACGCCAGCGGCATGGCAGCGTTGACCGCCAGCGCTAGGGCCAGCGGCAGCCAAGGGGATTTTTTGTTGTTGGCAGTGGTGTTTTTCACGTCGTACGTAGTCCTGTGGATCGCAAGAGTGTGCGGCTGTTAATGCAAACCAGTTGCAGTTGAACAGGAAGACGATGAACTCGAAAAAAACCTGAATTTTATTTTGCGATTATTTCCTGACTGCCATCCGCAAGGGTGTGAACGGCCACCGGCAGGATGCTCGGCAAGGCTTTGAGCAAAGCGTCGGTGTTGTCCGATTTGAACACGCTGGTCAGGCGCAGACTGGCCACGGCCGGATTGGCCACGGTCAGCGGCTGCTCACGGTAACGCGAGACTTCGGCCGCGACCTCACTGAGGCTGGCGTTGTTGAACACCAGTTTGCCGCTGCGCCACGCTGTCAGCTCCGCCGGGTTGACTGCATAGGCGGCGGCGACTTTGCCCTGCGCATCGACATAAGTGCCGAGGCCTGCGGTCAGGCTGATGAAGTGATCATCCGCTGCATCGCGCCCCTGCACTTTCACCGTGCCCTGCTCCACCGCTACGCGGGTTTGTGTGACATCGCGGCGCACATCGAAACGCGTGCCGGTGACCGTGACCTTGCCATTTCCGGTCTCGACCACGAACGGTCGCGAGGTATCGTGCGCGACGCTGAACAGCGCTTCGCCTTCGCTCAACTCGATCAGTCGACGATCCTTTTCATAGTGCACTTGCAAGCGGCTGCGGCTGTTCAGATCGATCACCGAACCGTCCGGCAGCGCCACGTGTTTGCGCTCACCCAGCGCCGTGGCGAATTCGGCGCTGTAGCCGCCGGGATGATTCAAACCACTGAACAAACCCAGGCCGAGCGCCACCGCCAGCACACTCGCGGCCACGGCATAACGCAGCATCGGACGGCGCTCGCGGCGAGTGGGCGGCGTTTCAACAAGGGCTTTGAGGCGTGGCGCCGGGAGCAAATCCGCCGCCGACCACAAGCCCTGCAGCAATTGGAATTCGTCACGGTGCTGCGGATGTTGATTCAGCCAGGCATCGAAGCGCTGCTGCTCGTCGGCACTGACGGCCGGCTCCTGCAAACGCACAAACCAGCGAGCCGCGTCATCGCGCACCGTTGTTTGCCCGCACGCGCAATCACGCGTATCCATCATGGAATGTCCTGTTGGGCTGGGGATGAAAAGCTGCGGCGGTTCATGACTGCAACCCGTCGAGGCGATCACGCAGATGCCGCAGGGTGCGGATCATATACTTTTCGACCATGTTCTTGGACAGGCCCAGGCGTTCGGCGATTTCCGCCTGGGTCAGGCCTTCGATCTTCTGCCAGACGAAGATCTTGCGGCAATTGACCGGCAATTCGCTGAGCGCCCGTTCGATGGAGTCAGCCAACTGGATCGCATGCATGTAATGCTCCGGGTCGCCGGATGACGACTCACTGTGATCAATGGCCTGCGACTCCATGGCGCCGCGCCGATCCTCACGCCGATAACCGTCGACCGCGATATTGCGCGCGGTCTGGTGCAAATACGCTCGCGGTTGCTGCACCGCCGCCGAATCGGACTCAAGCACCCGCACAAAGGTGTCGTGCGCCAGATCCTCGGCCTGCGCGCGATTGCGCAGGCGGCGAGTCCAGGTGCCGATCAACTCTTCGTAATGCTCGAAAAAGCCGGGTCTGCGGGGACGCATTGGGGTATGGGCGGCGTGCTGAGGAAAGGGGCGTGAATAGTAATGCTTCCTATTAAGGCGAAGCAATGGATTCCTCGATCCGACCGTCCGGGTCGCCTCGCGAGCTCAGCGTTTTATCGAAATCACACCACTCATGTAGTCATGCAAGTCACGCAGATCCTTAACGCTCCAGGCATGCGGCGGTATTTTTACCCCGTTTTCCTGCAGCGTTTTTGGAATCAGGTTGCCGTTCGGGCGAAGGATGATCGACGACACAATCACCCCCGGATATTCACTCAGGCGTTTTTTGAACGCGGAGGTGGTCAGGTCGGGTGTGGGCGGATTGCTTTTACGCGCCAGCGGTCCGCTGCCTTTTATATCGGCGCCGTGGCACACAGCGCAGCGCTGCGAATAGAGGTTTTTGCCGTTGCTGTTATCCGCGAAGGACACGGATGGTTGGGCGATCAACAAAGCCCCGAGTACAGCGACGAATGCTGTTTTCATTGTTTGCCTCCCTGGCGTTTTTTAAGGTCGCGCATGATGCGCGAGATTTAACGCCTGGCGCAAAACAATATGGGAGCGAGCCTGCTCGCGAATGCGGTACATCAGTCACTGGTTGCATTGACTGACAGGACGCTTTCGCGAGCAGGCTCGCTCCCACAGGGTTGGGTGGTGGATGCGGGGTCAAGTGCATCCACCACTGGCCGTTGGATCAGCCTTTCTCGTCGATCCCGGCTTGCAGGGTCTGGCTGTCCAGATGACCGCTGAGGGTGACCGGGCCGACTTTCAAGGTGCCGTTTTCCAGGGAAACCTTCGGTGCGTTTTCCTGGGCTTTATGCGGCAGATCAAGGCCCGCTTTCACGCCGTAGTCACGGTTACTCAGATCGGTGCTGCTGACCTTCGAACCACCGAGATCGACCTTTCCTTGCGTCGCCGAAATCCGCGCGCCGGTCAGCTGTGTCGCGCCGCCGACTGCGAGGTTCACGCCTTGGCTGGCACTGATCGCGGACGCCTGCGCAACGCTGTCCTTGTGCGCGTACTCACCCTGCGCTTTCAGTGTCGGTTTGTAGTCGGTGCCGGCGAGCTTCTCCTTGTCGCTCGGTGGATTTTTCTTCGCAGTCAGGCCCAGATCAACATCGACCTTGGCGTGGTTGCTCGCGTCCTGACGGCTTTCGACGGTCAGATCACCCGCGACCTTGCCGCTGACATCTTTAGCGTCGATCCGCGCACCCGCCAGCTGTGCATCACCAGCGCTGTTCAACACCACGCTGTCAGCCTTGATCTGGCTGTTCTGCTGGGTGCTGCCCTGCAAGTAATCCACAGCGACTTTGGCCCCGGCGTTGAAACCGTGGTCGCTGCTGGCCTTTTCATCCTCGGCGGTCGGGGTTTTGCTGCTCAGGTTGCCACCGGCATTCAGCGCGACATTCCAGTTATTGCGGTGGTCGGTGGACTGCGCCGACTCCTGCACGTAACCACCCTTTTGCGCGTCGATGCTGACGTTCGGTGCGCTGACTTGCGTGCCTTGCAGATGAATCGAATCACCGCTCAACGCGATGCCGCTCTGGCTGTTGAGTTGGCCACCGGTAAGGGTTTTCGAATCCTCGTTGACCCGACCGATATTGAAGTTGCCACTCAGATTGCCGCCCTGATCGCGGCTCTTCTCGCTGCTGGTTTTGCTGCCGCCACCCTTCAAGCCGCCGCCGAGGTTGCTGCCGGTGGCGGTATGAGTGTCGGTGGCCGCTTGCAGGTCGAGCTTGCCGTCGGCGTGCAGATTGATGGCGCCAGCGCTGTCGATCTTCGTGCCTTGCTGCAGCTGATTGCCGCCGCTGCTCAACTGCACCGGACCGTTGCCGGTGATGCTCGCCACATGGGCCTGAGTGTCAGTGCTTTGCTTGCCGGTGTGATCAAGCTGGAAACCGGCGCCGAGATCAACGTTGGTGCCATCGGTGCCGGGCAAGGTGCCGACCGTCAGCGAGCCATTGCCGCGCAGGCTGCTGTCATTGCTGGTCTGCCGGTCATTGGCCTGATTCAGCGCCAGATCACCGCCCGTCTTGATGCTCACACCGCCCTGCCCGCCGTCGAAACGACTGCCTTCGAACTGCGCATCGCCGCCGACCTTGATGTTCACACCCTGGCTACCGGCGTAACCGCCGACCACGGCGCTGGAGTTGTCCTTGCTCGACGCACTGCTGCCACCCGCGCCGCTGCCGGCGACGTTCACGTCTTCACCGGTCTTGGTGTAGACGCGCACGTCGACCTTGGCATCCACCGCGTTGGCGCTGCTGTTGTGCGTATTGCTGGCGGCATCGGCAAGCAGTTGGTCAGCGCTGATGTTCACTTGGCCGGCGCTGGCGTGGTATTGCGTGCCTTGGTCGTGCAGCGTGCCGGTGGTTTTCACATCGACAGTGCCGCCGTCAAAACGGCTGACCACGGCGTTGTTGTTTTGCTCGGTTTTGCTGGCGCTGCCATGACCGACCGCAACGTCGATACCGACATTCGGCTGACCGAGATTGGCCAGAGCGTCCTTGTCCGGCACCTTGCCGCCGAGCACGTCTTTGACTGCGCCCGCGATCGGCCGGGCGATGTCTTTGTACTCGACGTTGGCGCCGATGTCCGCCGACCAGTGGCTCTCGCTATGCGTGCTGCTGTCAGTGTTGCTGGCCGCACGGTTGTCGATCTCGTTGGCGGCGACGTTCAGACCGTCGCCAGCCTTGAGTTGCGCACCTTCAGTGGCGAGTTTGTCGGCATTGATCGTCAGGCTGCCGCTGCTCTGTACGCTGCTGGTTTGCGCGGTGGTTTTACTGGTCGAATCCTGCGCCGTGCTGTGGGCGAAATCGACGCCACTGCCGGCACGGTCGAGGCCGCCGGTGTAGTAGAAACCGCCGCCGGTGCTGGAGGTGTCGGTGGTGGTTTGGTGACTGTCGGCTGCGGCCAGCAACGACACGTTTTGGCCGCTCAACGTGGTGTCGCCAACGGTGGATTTCACCTCCGCGCCTTTGAGCGTGACGTCACCGCCCGCCTTCACCTGCACACTGCCGCCGCTGAGGCTGGAACCTTGTTGAGTGACGTCGTTGCTAGTGACGGTTTGCTGTTTGTCTTCGTAGTGGATCCCGGCGCGGTATTGTTCCGGCGTTTGCTCTTTGGCGTACGCATCGAAGCCACGGGTGTGCGTGGTGTCAGTACTGTCGTGAGTGTTCTGCGCCGAATGCACATTGACGTCGCCTGCCGCGTCGGCCGTCAGCGCACCGCCAGCCTTGACCGTCGAGCCCGCCACTTCGATATCCTTGGCGCTCTTGAGCTTGAGGTTGCTGTCGGACACCAGTTCGCTGCGCACGGTGCTGCTGTCTTTGCTGTTCTGCCGCGACTCGTTCTTGCTGATGCCGAAGAACTTGCTGTCCTTGTCGTGGTTATTGCTGTGCGAGGTGTCCTGCACGCCATCGATCACCAGCGAACCCTTGTCGCTGATCACGCTGGCGTCGGTGCCGCCACGCACTTGGCTGCCGCTGATGCGCACGTCGTCAGCCTTGACGATCAGTTTGCCGCTGGCGTTGACATTGCTGCCCTGATGCTGGGTCTTGCCCTTGTCGGCATCGCCGGTCTTGCCGAAGAAACCACCGCCGACCAGGTCACCGGAGTAACGGTTGTCGCTGCTGCGATTGGTAAGAGTGGCCGTGGTGATTTCCACCTGTTTGCCGGCCAGTTGCACGTCGCCGGAGCTGTTTAACTCGGCGCCTTCGGAGCGCAACAACGCGGCGGTTTGTAGGGCGATATTGCCGGCCTTCAACTGGCTGGTGACGCTGCGCTGCTCCTCGCTGCTGCTGTTCCAGTCGGCTTTCCACAGGTGTTTGCGGTGATTACCTTGATCGGTCTGCGTATGGCTTTCAGTGGCGGCGGTCAGGCGCAAGTCGCCGCCGCTTTGCACATCGAGAGTCTTCGCCGCTTCGACTTTGGCGGCTTTCAGTTCGGTGTCTTTACCGGACGACAGTTTGGCGCCGCGGCTGGCGATAATCTGGCTGCCGTGCTGGCGCGATTCACTGTCGGTCTGGGTGCGGTCGTAGGTTTCCCAGGTGATGCCGATGGTGCTGTTGTTCCAGTTTTCGCGCTTTTCCTGAAGCTTGCGGCTTTCGACCGTCGACAGGGTCAGGTTGCGTTTGGCGTCGAGCGTGACGTCGCGAGCGCTGACATCGGTAGCCGCCAACGTCAGATCCTTGCCGCTGTGCAAAGCCACATCGCCCTGACTACTGCGGAGACCGGCGCGGGTCACGTCGAGGCTGTTGGCAACCGCTTCACCGCTGACACTCAAGTCACCAGCGGAACGAATCTGCACGCCATCACGCCCGGCCACTTGCACCGCGCCAACCCGTACGCCGGCACCTTCGGCGGTGCTGACAATGTTGATGCGCCCGGCCTGCATCGCGCCGAACAGACTGGCGTCGATGCGTTGATCGCCGGTGTTGCCGGCAGGGTCGACGGTTTTCACCTGGCCGCTGGCGTAATCAACCTGATTGCGCCCGACCGTAAGGTTCAACTGGTCGCGCGCAGTGATCGCGCCCTGGCTGTCGATTCGCGGCGCGATCAGGTTGATCGAGCCCTCGCCGTTGCGTAGTCCACCGCTGTGAATCTGCAACTGACCACTGGCGTCGCGGGTATTCAGACTTTGCAGTTTGCCGTCATTCAATTCCGGACGACCGACCACCAGATTGGCGTTCGGCGTATTGATGAAGCTGCCGCCATTGACCGAGATGCCGTTGGGGTTGGCCAACACGTAATCGGCAGGCCGACCGAAGATTTCCTGCGCGCCGTTGATGGCGGACGGATTGCGGCTGATCACTTCGTTGAGAATCACGCTCGCCGCCTGGCCTTGCAGTTGCGGGTTGGCCGCCAGTTGCCCGGCCAGTTGCGATTGCCCGGCCTGCAAGGCGTTGTTCAGTACCAGGCCCTGACGGTCGACGTTGTAATCGAGGAACTGGTTGTGCGACAGGCCCGAACCGTTGGGCGCGACGATGTTGACGATGGGCACACCGCCCTGGGTCTGCAATTGCGCGGTGCCGCCGGGTCCTGGTGCGACCACGACGCCGCCGGCGAGCGCGCTCGGCAGGTGCACGGCGAAGAACAGGCTGGCAATCGCCCAGCGCAATTTGCCCCGCGGCGAAAGATGAAATGCAAAGGTGTGTGCTGGCATAAAAACGTCTCCATGTGAGTACGGCATCACGTTGCGCGTTTAGTCTTGGCCGTGGCTGACGCGCTCAGATCCGACGGCTGTTTGTTCACTGCGTTGTTCGTTGCGGTAGCGTCATATCTGCACCCCGACGCGCATCAGCCAGGTTTGCGGTTCGTGTTGCAGACCGCTCGGGGTGTTGAGCGCGCGTTGATAATCGACGTCCACTTGCAGGTTCTTCCAGCCCAGATTCAGACCGACACTGGCGCCACTCAGGCGTTGGCCCTGCGCGCCGTGATCGGCCTTGATCCAGCCGTGGTCGAGGCCCACCCGCGGGGTAATCTGCACCGGCCATTGACTGCGCAGCGGCAAGCGCAAGGTGTTGCGCCAGATCGCGCCGCTGGCGCCGGAGGCACTGCTGACCCGATAGCCGCGCACCGCCGAATCATCGGTGCCGAGTAACTGTTCGATCGCTGGCAACGGGTCCGGGCTGTATTGCACGTTGAACTGGCTCTGCCACTGCCAGGCCTGCGCGCCAAGCTGACCATTGCGCCACTGACTGAGGCCGGCGCGGTACTTGCGGAACTGCGCCTTGGGCAGGTTGTTGATCTGCTGCTGTGAGTCGTCGTCGGCGCCAAACCAGCGCAGGCCCTGAGCGTAATTGACGTCGAGGTTCCACACCGCGCGGTCGAGCCAGAACAGATTGAGGCCAGCCTCAGCCACCGTCAGCGTCGGGCTTTGAATACCGAGGCGAACGTCTTGCAGGTAGCTGTCGACATCCTTGTGCGCCAGTTGCAGGTTGGCGCTGAGCTGACGGCTCTGGTCGCGCCACAGCACACGGTCGGCGCGCAGGCTGACTTGGTCGGTGATGCCGGTGTTGTGAAAGGTCACGCTCGGCAGTTTGAATGGCGCGCGATATTCGGCATGGCTGGCGAACACGCTGTAGGTCCAGTAACCGTAGGGAATCGCGTAATACAGGCTGGCGTTGCGGCTGTAGCGATCGCCCTGATTGAGGGTGTCGCTGGCGCTGAGGCTCAACAGGTCGTTGAGTTGCAACGGGCTGTCGAGACTGAGGCTGACGGTGTCGCGATCACGTCCGGTGCTGGCGCTGCCGAGGTTGTCGATGCCCGCGTTCAAGGCCCAGCGCGAATGCGCGGAGGTGCGAGAACGCAGGATGATCCGCGAGGCACCGGGCTGGCTGCCGGGAGCGATATCGGCGGTGAGATCGATCGAGCGCAGGCGATTCAGTTGATCAAGGCCCTGCTCCAGATCGCGCAGGTTCAGCGGCTCGCCGAGCATCCCCGGAAACGCGCCGCCGAGGGACACCGGCAGACTCTGATCGGCCAGTTCGATGGACTCGATGTAGCCTTCGTCAACGCGGATATCCAGTGACTGCCCCGCTGCCGGTGCGCTGAGCAGATACGGACGGCTGGCGATGTAGCCCTTGTCGACGTAGCTCGCGGTGATGGTCGCCAACAGATGATTGATCTGGCCGACGCCCATGCACGGCGCCAGCAGCGGTTTGATCCGCGCGTTGAGTTTGTCGCTGTCGATCAACGTGACGCCGCCGATGCGCGCACCGCTCAATGGCCAGCAACGTTCATCGGCGGTGACGGTTGGCGGAATGGCCGGGGTGACCGGCGCCGGACCGAACGCGCCGCGCTCCAACTGCCGCTTTCTTTGCTCAAGTTGCAGTTGTTGCAGATCGCGCTGTTGCTGTTGTTGCTGGCGCAGCACTTCCTGGCCCGGCGCGACAGGTTCGGCGGCTTCAATCGAGGAGGCACACACACTCAACACAAAGGCCGACAACAGCGGGCAAAGCGGGGAACGACGGCGAAAAACAGCGCGAAACGGAAACGGCACGCAACATCCTTGCGATCATCAAATGGCGTAATGCCATGTCATCAATGATCGTGATAGTCGGAGCCCTCCTACACAAATGCAAGACGCTTCCTACAGCGCTTACATTTCTTAAACAATTGCTTTGCCTGGCTTTATTGTCAGCAGCAAGGCCACGGCACTGCACGCTATCAGGGTTTCCCCGAGGGCTTGAAACCAGCCGGCGAGCATCAGTCCCGCGCCGATCAGCAGGTAATACATCAAACCCAACAACGCCCCGGCGGTGCCCAATCGATCCGCGTAATTGGCCAGGGCCGAACCGAGAATGTTCGGGATTGCCAGGCCAAACGCCAACACCACCAGCAGCATCGGCAGCACGAACGCGACACTGCCTTGCAGCGACCATACGCCCACGCCACCGAGCAAGGCGATGCCAGCCGCGAGGCGAATCAACTGCAATGCCTTGAACCCGGCCGTCAATAAACGCCGGTTGAACCATGCTCCAAAACCTGAGCCCAGCGCGAGGATCACGCCGCTGTAGCCGAACCCGCTGGCGTCCACATCCAGCCGCTGAAACATGAACGGTGCGAGGCTGTAATAGCTGAACAGCGCCACGTTGAACGATGCAATCCACAGCGCCGAGCGCCAGATCCCCCAGTCTCGCAGCATGCGACCAAGGGTTTCGAACAGACCGACATGGCTGCAGGGCGCTGGCCGGGTTTCCGCCAGGATGTACCAACTCCATAGCCACAACAGCGTTGCCAGCAACAGCAATGCAGTGAGGACACCGCGATAACCGAAGACCTCAACCAGGCTGGCGCCGCTGAACAGGCCAATCGCTGGACTGGCCGCCAGCGCGATGCCTACCAGGGAAAACACCTGCGCCAGTTCGGCGCCTTTGAAGCGGTCGCGCAACACGGTTTGCGTGACCACCGAGCCCACCGCCGCACCGAAAGCCGCCAACATCTGCGCCAGTAACAAGCCGTTGAAACTGCTGACCCGCAGACCGAAAAGTGTGGCAGCGGCGTAGATAGCCAAGCCCGCGAGCATCGCCGGGCGCCGACCGATGCGATCACACAAACGCCCCCACACGACCACCCCGACGGCAAACGCGAGGAAATACACCGACAAGGTCTGCGCGGCGGCTTGCGGGCCAACGTTAAACGCACGCCCGATATCGCCGAGCGCCGGGCTGTACAGGGTTTGCGCGATCTGCGGAAACATCAGCAGCGCAATTGCCAGCCACAAGAAATATCTGTTGTTCATCCTTTCATCACTCCTCACTTGAACCGCCGAGGAGTTTAAGAACCGGCCACTGGCGTATTATCCAAATCCTGCCAACTTATCGCTGAAATCGGACAACTCATGGCCTGGCTCGAAGCCCACGCAACATTCGACGCAGATCGCTTTCAGGCGCCGGTGATTGGTATCGCCTCGACCTTGGGCGACCACGACTCCGGCCTGCACCGTCATCAACGCGGGCAACTGCTGTACACGCGACAAGGCTGCACGCGGATTACTCTGGCGCAGCAACTGTGCCTGTTGCCGCCGTCGCGGGCGGCGTGGATTCCGCCGGGTGTCAGCCATCGGGCGGTGATGCAGCGAAGTGTCGATTACCGCTCCATCTACTTGATCCCCGAACTGTGCGCTGCACTGCCGCAGCAGGTCTGCGTGATTGAAGTCAGCCCTTTGCTGCGTGCGGTGCTGGAGCCCATGGCGCTGGCCGATTTCGCCACCGATTGGCAGCTAGGAAAATTCGCCCACTTGCTCGGTCTGTGCCTGAGCGAAATCGCTGAAGCGGCGCAGCAACCGATGTTGTTGCCGTTACCTCAAGACAAACGCCTCGCGCCGCTGCTGCAAACGCCCGAACGTCTGCCTCCGGAGCTGCAAGTGCTGGAACAGCAGATCGGCGCCAGCAGTCGCACCATCGGGCGAATCTTCCAGCGCGAAACCGGCATGAGTTATCAGCAATGGCGCCAACAGTGGCGCTTGATGCGCGCGATGGAGTTGCTCGCCACCGGGCGCAGCCTGAGTTACTGCGCGTTCGAATCGGGTTTTGCCAGCGACAGCGCCTTCATCGCCTTCTTCAAAGCCATGACCGGCAGCACGCCGGGCCACTGGCTCAAGTGAGCAACTGACGATTGGCAGCAGAAATAATTTGCGACTAAATATTACCTGCGTCATATTACGGACGTAATAACGATCCGTTTGCGCAGGTATCCCGCCATGACCAGCATGCCCACCCTCGAACCTGTTGTGGTAAAGACCAGGCCGCCCCTGCTTAAACGCCTGCTGCTTCCCGGCGCAGGATTGCTCGCATTGATCTTTGCCGGTCTGTACGCCGTGCACTGGTGGGGCGCCGGGCGTTTTCTCGAAGAAACCGACGATGCCTATATTGGTGGCGATGTCACGGTGATCGGGCCGAAAGTCGCCGGTTACATCGACGAAGTGCTGGTCAGCGACAACCAGCACGTCAAGGCCGGCGATGTGTTGATCCGCCTCGACGCCCGCGACTATCGCGCCAATCTGGCCAAGGCCGAAGGCGCCGTCGCCGCCGAAGAAGCGCTGCTGGCCAACCTCGACGCCACCGAACAACTGCAACAAGCGGTGATCGGCCAGGCCCGCGCCGGCATCGACGCCGCCGGCGCAGAAACCGCGCGTTCGCGGGACGACAACGCACGCTACAAACGCCTGGTGACCACTAACGCCGTGTCCGTAGAAAGCGCACAACGCGCCGACGCTACCTTCAAAACCGCACAAGCCCTGAGCGCCCGTGCACAGGCCGAACTGCTGGCCGCGCAACGCCAACTGGCGGTGATCGACACCCAGAAACAACAGGCCCGCGCCGCCCTTCAGCAAGCCCGCGCCGAACGTGATCTGGCACAACTGAACCTCGGCTACACCGAACTGCGCGCGCCGGTCGATGGCGTGATCGGCAATCGCCGCGCCCGGGTTGGCGCCTATGCTCAGGCCGGCTCGCAACAGTTGTCGGTGGTGCCGGCCAGCGGCCTTTGGGTCGATGCCAATTTCAAGGAAGACCAATTGGCGCGGATGAAACCCGGGCAACGCGTGAGCATCCGCGCCGACGTCCTTTCCGGACAGGAATTCCACGGCCGCCTCGACAGCCTCGCCCCCGCCACAGGTTCGCAATTCAGTGTGCTGCCACCGGAAAACGCCACCGGCAACTTCACCAAAATCGTCCAGCGCGTACCGGTACGCATCCTCCTCGACCCCGCTGATGGCGTGCTCGGGCACTTGCGCCCGGGCCTGTCGGTGACGGCGGAAGTCGACACCCGCGCACAACCGGAAACCAGCGCCGTGGCCGTCGCGCCATGAGCACCGCCCTCGCCGCTCCTGCACAGCCATTCAACGCAGCGGACATGGCGACCGCCACCAAAGTGTTCGCCTTCGCGACCATGTGCATTGGCATGTTCATCGCGCTGCTGGATATCCAGATCGTCTCGGCGTCACTGCGCGATATCGGCGGCGGACTGTCCGCCGGCACCGACGAAACCGCGTGGGTGCAGACCAGTTATCTGATCGCCGAAATCATTGTGATTCCGCTGTCCGGCTGGCTGTCGCGAGTGTTCTCCACGCGCTGGTTGTTCTGCGCGTCGGCGGTCGGTTTCACCCTCGCCAGCCTGCTCTGCGGCGTGGCCTGGAACATCCAGAGCATGATTGCCTTTCGGGCGCTGCAAGGTTTTCTCGGCGGCTCGATGATCCCGCTGGTGTTCACCACCGCGTTCTTTTTCTTCACCGGCAAACAACGCGTGATTGCCGCCGCGACCATCGGCGCGGTCGCATCATTGGCGCCAACCATGGGGCCGGTGATCGGTGGCTGGATCACTGATATTTCCTCGTGGCACTGGTTGTTCTATATCAACCTGGTGCCGGGTATTTTCGTCGCTGTGGCGGTGCCGATGCTGGTGAAAATCGACCAGCCGGAACTGTCCTTGCTCAAAGGTGCGGACTATCTGAGCATGGTGTTTCTCGCGCTGTTTCTCGGCTGCCTGGAATACACCCTCGAAGAAGGCCCACGCTGGAACTGGTTCAGCGATCAGACCATTCTGACCACCGCGTGGATCAGTGGCCTCGCCGGGTTGGCCTTCATTGGCCGCACCTTGCACGTGGCCAATCCGATCGTCGATCTGCGCGCCTTGAAGGATCGCAATTTCGCCCTCGGCTGCTTCTTTTCGTTTGTCACCGGCATCGGCCTGTTCGCGACGATTTACCTGACGCCGCTGTTCCTCGGCCGGGTGCGCGGCTACAGCGCGCTGGACATTGGTCTGGCGGTTTTCTCCACCGGCGTGTTCCAGATCATGGCGATTCCGCTGTATGCCTTTCTGGCCAATCGCGTCGATCTGCGCTGGATCATGATGATCGGTCTGGGTCTGTTCGCGATATCGATGTGGGAGTTCAGCCCGATCACTCACGACTGGGGCGCGGGGCAATTGATGCTGCCGCAAGCGTTGCGCGGGATTGCCCAGCAATTGGCGGTGCCGCCAGCGGTGACGCTGACCTTGGGCGGGTTAGCGCCCGCACGTTTGAAACACGCATCTGGTCTGTTTAACCTGATGCGCAATCTGGGTGGCGCGATTGGTATTGCGGCGTGCGCGACCATTCTCAATGACCGCACCAACCTGCACTTCACGCGATTGGCCGAACACTTGAACAGCAGCAATGAAGCGATGAATCAGTGGCTGTCGCAGGTCAGTGGCAACCTGGCGAACCTGGGCCAGAGCGGCGACGTCGGTGTCACCGCCAGCCTGCGCCAGTTGTGGCTGCTGACCTACCGCGAGGCGCAAACGCAAACCTACGGTGACACCTTTTTGATGATCGGGGCGTGCTTCGTCATCGCCACGGCGATGGTGCCCTTGATGCGCAAGGTGCAACCACCGGCGGCGCCGAGTGCGGATGGGCATTGATCCAGTTTTCTGAAGTTTCCCCGGCCCGTGTAGGGATTGTGGGCAGCTTAAGCCTGTGGGATTTTGCGGAAGCCTACGGCCAGACGATTCCAGCTGTTGATGGTGTTGATCGCCACGCTCAGGTCGACCATTTCTTTCGGTGTGAACTGCGCCGCAACCACCTCGTAATCTTCGTCCGGGGCGTGGGTCAGGCTCAGTTGGGTCAGCGATTCAGTCCACAACAGCGCGGCGCGTTCGCGGTCGCTGAAGAACGGCGCTTCACGCCATGCCGTCACCGCGAACAAGCGGCGCGGGGTTTCGCCACCCTTGATCGCATCGGTGGTGTGCATGTCGATGCAGAATGCGCAGCCGTTGATTTGCGAGGCGCGCAACTTGACCAATTCGATCAGGGTCTTTTCCAGCGGCAGTTTGGACACGGCAGTTTCCAGAGCCATCATCGCTTTCAAGGCGTCTGGGGAGGCGGTGTAGAAATCGGTACGAGGTTGCATGGTAGCTCCGGGTAGCAAGTGAATGTGTGGCTACGTTAGCCCTCACACCCGGTTCGACAAATAGCCAATATTCCAGAAGATCAGGAGGCCACTCGGTTTTCCCGCTGACCGCTCGTCAGCCATTCGGCACCAAGGGTTCTGCGCGTCAGACCAATATCAGGTACATGCCATTTCTGGAGACGGATCATGATCACGCGCAAACTCACTTCGTTATTGCTCGCCGGGTTGCTCGCCAGCGCCTCGGCCGCCAGCTTCGCCGCCAACGATGGCGCTGACGCCACCGGCACCAAGTCCGGCGGCCCGACCAGCACAACTACGCCGCCAGACAACACGCCAGGGGCGCCTTCCGGTGGCAGCGGCTCTTCGGGTATGGGTTCCGGGACTGGCACCAATGGCGGGGCCAGTGGTTCGGGTTCCGGGGCTGGCGGCGGTACCGGATCGGCCGGCGGCGGCACTGGCGGTGCGGGCGGTGGCACTGGCGGCTGAACGAACAAGAGCCACCCGTGGTGAAAACCCTCGGTTGTATGGGTATTCACATAACCTTGGCTTGATGAAAATCACTGTGGGAGCTGGCTTGCCAGCGATAGCGTCAACACAGTCAACATCTTCCTTGACTGACCGACCGTTATCGCTGGCAAGCCAGCTCCCACAAGTTCCTGCGACAATCACACAATCCCCTCTCACCCATAGGGTTTGTGCCAGGCTCTGGGTCAGCGATCGGAGCGCATCAATTCGGCGAGGCCGCTGTCCAGTGACAACACCGCCGCACGATTGCGCCCGGCATTTTTCGCCTGATACAACGCCGCATCGGCACGCTGGATAAACACTTCCAGGCTGTCATTGCCGCTCGGAATAAACGAATAACAGCCCAGACTCACCGTCAAATACCCGGTTGGCGAGCCGCTGTGGATGATGTGTTTGTCGATCACGCTGCGCCGGATCTGCCCGGCAATCGCCAGTGCGCCGTTGATGTCGGTGTCCGGCAACAGCACCGCAAACTCCTCGCCACCGTAGCGCACCGCCAGATCCGACTTGCGCTGGCAGCACGTCTGCAGCACTTGGGCGACCTGAGTCAGACAATGATCCCCGGCGACATGACCATAGGCGTCGTTGTAGCGCTTGAAGAAATCGATATCGAGCATGATCAGGCTGACCGGGCTGACCTGCCGCGCACCACGGGCGAATTCGACTTCCAGAGAGCGCTCGAACAAACGTCGATTGGCCAACCCGGTCAGGCTGTCGTGAGTGGCGATCTGCTCCAGCGTACGCTGGGCTTTGCGCAGGTTTTTTTCGATCCGTTCACCATCGCGCACCTGATGAATGAACACCCAGCCAAACAGGCCGACGCCAAGAATCACCAAGGCGACAATCACACTCGACTGGAAGGCGCGTGCGTACCAACCCTCGAGAATCGTGTCGCGCGAGGTCGCCGCCGACACCACCAGCGGATACGCCGACAAGCGTCGATAACCATACAAACGCACCACGCCATCGACCACCGAGTTGATCATCGCCGTGCCGGCCGCCGCCTCAGGCAGTAACGTGCGATAAATCCGCCCTTGCGCCAGCGACGTGCCGATCAGGTTTTCATCGAACGGCCGACGGGCGAGCAAGGTGCCGTCACTCAAGCCGAGAAACATGATGCCTTGATCATCGAGGCTGAAGCTTTCGAAAAAGCGGTCGAAATACGACATCTTGATCCCGGCCAGCAACACCCCCTGAAAATTGCCCGCGTGATCATTGACGCGTTTGGAAATCGGGATGATCCACTCGCCGTTCTCACGGCTGCGAATCGCCGGGCCGATGTGCGCCAGCGTCGAGGCGTTCTGCTGGTGGAACTTGAAGTACTCGCGATCGGCCACGCCATTGCCACGGGGCAGATCAGCGAATGAAGTAATCACCCACTGGCCCTGCGTGTCGAAGAGAAAAATGCCGTGCAGCTGATCGAGTTGCTGCACGCGCCGGGCGAAGGTTTTCTGCAGGCGTGGTCTTTGCGCCGCGCCGTAACCGTCATCCTGAATCCAGTCAACCAGGCTGGTGATCACCAGATCGGCGGCCAGGAATGTGTCTTCGGCCTGCTGCGCCATCGCCCGGGTCAGGTTGCTCGAGGCCATTTTCGCCACGGCCAGATCCTGACGACGCGACTGCTCCAGTTGCAGGTACAGCAAACCGGACAGGCACAACCCCACCGCAACGATAAACAGCACCGCCGCTTTGCGCAGCGGCAGGCGTTTAAGGGTGCCTCCGGGGGCCTGATGCGGATCGTGAATAGGGATAGGCAAAAGCAAGTCCTGGGCAGGTACGACAAGGGCGCCAGCGGCAAAACCCTTATGTTTGTGAGCGTAGCCCACCGGAATCTACGGGGCAAACGCCCCGGTCCCGCTCAGGTATATCGGCGCACAACGAGTTTGGATGATCGCTGTTCGCCGATTTATTTTCGATCGCTCCTTTAGGGTTAGTCAGTTGTGAAGGGCCAGGCGCCGCATCGCACTGTGCAGGTGGGTCCGCGCGCTTTGCGGATCACCTTCGCGCATCTGCTCATAGGCCCGTTGCGCAATGGCGTGGGGCACAGGCTTCAGTTCCCGTTGCGTGGCCATCGCCAGCACTTGCACCTGGGCGGCGCGTTCCAGGTAATAGAGGTCGTCCCAGGCTTCGGCGATGGTCGGCGCGGCAACGATCACGCCGTGATTTTTCAGGAACAGAATGTCGGCGTCGCCCATGACCCCGGCGATACGGTCGCCTTCGGACGCGTCCAGCGCCAGGCCATTGTAGTCCTCGTCGACCGCCGTGCGCCCGTAGAACTTCAGCGCGGTCTGCCCCAGCCATAACAGTGGCGGCCCTTGTAGCAGGCACAACGCCGTGGCGTGAGGCATGTGGGTGTGAAAGGCGACTTTCACTCGCGGCAGTTGCTTGTGCAGACGCGCATGAATGTAAAACGCCGTGGCTTCCGGCAAGCCTTCGCCTTCAACCACATTGCCGTCGAAGTCGCAGACCAGCAGATTCTGCGCGGTCACTTCGGCAAACGCAAAACCGTAGGGATTGACCAGAAACAGATCGTCGTGCCCCGGCACCATCGCCGAAAAGTGATTGCAGATGCCCTCCTCCAGGCCATGCAACGCGGCCAGTTGAAAGCACGCCGCCAGCTCAGTGCGCGCGGTGATGATGGCTTCTGTGTCGAGGTTCAGCGCTGTCGGGCGTGCGGCCCGCGCACTGGCAGTCAGGGTGTGAGCCATGACGATTCTCCGTTACCAACCGAGGGATTTGAACAGCGGCAACACTTGATCGAGGCGGTTGAGGATCGCGTCGGGGTGATAGTCCGCCAGCATCTGGCGACCAGTGCCACGATCGATCCATACACAGCGAAAGCCCATGTCCCGCGCGGCCGTATGGTCGAGCATCGGGCTGGCGCAGATGTGCACCACCTCTGCGCGGCTGATGCCCAACTGCTCATGAGCGTAGTCGAACAGGCGCGGCGCTGGCTTGTAGGCGCCAGCCTGTTGCGCGGTGATCACCCGGTCGATGTGGCCGCCGAGCTGCGCGACGTTACCGGCAATGATGTCGTCGTCGGTGTTGGAGACGATGCACAGTTTGAAGCCCATCGCCTTGAGTTGCGCAAGGGTTTCGATCACCTCGGCAAACGGCGGCATTTTCGGGATGGCGGCGGCCAGACGCTGGCTGTCTTCAGGCAGGCTGGGCAGCCCCAATTCTTCCAGGGCCAATTGCAGGCCGAGGGTGCTGAGTTCGCGGAACGATCGGTGCGGCGGGGTTTGTTCGAGTCGATGTTCATGGCGATCATAAACTTCGATCAGGTGCCCGGCGTCGACCTGATGTTCGCCCTTCTCGCTGAGAATTTCGCCGACCACAGCTTTGAGGCCTTCGTCCCATTGGATCAAAGTGCCGTAGCAATCGAAGGTCAGCCATTGCGGGCGCGGGGTGTGGATGAGTGTCATTGGTCGAGTCCTCCGTGGTGAGGACTTCAGCTTATGAGCGCCCGGTGATAGTGTGAAATTAAATAAACAGCCAATCGTCAGTTGAAAACCCACTATCGAGAGCGCCGCCATGCTGGACCTGGAATTGCTGAAAACCTTTGTCTGCGTGGTTGACGAAGGCAGCTTCACCCGCGCCGCCGAGCGCGTGCACCGCACTCAGTCGACAGTCAGCCAGCAGGTGCGCAAACTCGAAGAGCTGGTCGGCCACGCCCTGTTGCTGCGCGACCGTACCGGGCTGAATGTCGCCGTCACCGAACACGGCGAATTACTGATCCATTACGCGCGCCGATTACTGGCGCTGTCCGCTGAAGCCACCGAAGCATTGGCCAGCGACCTCGATCTGGAAATCCTGCGGATCGGCATGCCGGAAGACTTCGACGCGCGGCGCATGGCGCTGATTCTCGCCGGCTTCACCCGCAGCCATCCACAAGCACGGCTGGAAACCCTCAGCGGCATGAGCCTCGATCTGCGCCAGCGTCTGGATGCCGGCGACATCGACATCGCCCTGATCAAACGTGAACCCGACAGCGGCCCGGCATGGGCAACCTGGCCGGAGCGGCTGGTGTGGGTCAAAGGTGCGGAATTTGACTCGTCCACTGGCGTGTTGCCGTTGGCGTTGTTTCCGCAAGGCTGCCTGTATCGGCAGCGCGCCATTCGTTTGCTCGATGTTGCCCAGCGCCCTTGGCGGGTCGCGTTCGGCAGCCACAGCCTGACCGGGATTCAAGCGGCAGTGGCCTCGGGGTTGGGGGTGTCGGTGCTGCCAGTGTCGGCGGTGTTGCCTGAGCATCAGGTGTGTACGGATTTGCCGGAACTGGCGCCGACGGAATTGGCGTTGGTCAGTCGTGATGGGGTTTTGAGCGGGTTGCAACGTGGTTTGGTGGAGTTTTTGCGTGGGGAGTTGGGGGTGGATGCAGGGGGATTCGCCTGAAATCCCCCCCGTTTTTATCATTGGGGTTTGTTGATTTCCCGCAGCAGGTCCGCGACGGGAATGTTCATGGTGTTTGAGTAGTAGGGTTTGTAGCCGTAGGCGGTGACGACGACTTTGCAGGGGATTTGTTGTTTGTTGGCGAGGAGTTGGTTCAGTTCTGCCGCTGACAGATCTCTCTCCGTACTTCGGTCGCTGGATGTTTCAGTGATGAATGTACTGGTCGAAAAGGAGAATTTGGAGTTGCCGTTTTCGCGTATATCAGAATCTACCAGCCCCACCGCAGAAAACTGAATAGCTTTACCAACAGAAAAATCGTGGTCATCCGCTAACGCGCACCTCAATGTCCCCGAAGCCATCCCTTGCCTTTCGCCTCGGCCAAACAGGTTCAAAACATCCACATCGGATTGATATTTGATGACATATAAAAGGGAACTCGACCTATCTACGGACACATAACTTAAATTTGCCGGAGGCTGTAAATGGTCCTTTGCACATCCCGAACAGACAGCCAGAACCACACAAAGGAAAAACCTGTACATCACGAAAACTCCTTCATGATTGAATCAAACAGCAAGTCACTTGCAGATTTACCATCAGCGATTGGGGCGTTTAGCAATCCCAGTGCGTTAGCGTGATTCGTGTCGACATTTACGTTAATTGACGGTCCGCAGGAGATAATCCATTTTTCCCCGAAGTCCGCGACCCCGTCTGATGGGTCTCTCTTGGAAGGTGTTGCCTTGATATTGATCCAATCAACCGAAACTGGCGCGGGACGTTCGCGATAAATGTCTGAGCCCAGCCACACCAAAGCCCCTTCACCCACAGGATCCAGAGTGATCAGCATCTGAACCTTGTAACCCCAATCCGACATTATTTTGGACAGGTGCGCACCATTCCAGCCGCCGAGGCTATGGCCGACGATATAGACGGGACAGCTTTTATACGGAATAAGGCTTAGCACGTGCCGTTGAATGTCCTGCTTTCCTCTGACTTCGTTGTAACCCAACCATTGCGACTTATATTTCCCTTCTGCCTTTAATGTCTCAGTGCGCCTATCAAATGCAAGTCGTGCATCCTGGATGTTTTCATAAGGACCCGAAAAATAATAACTCTCCTTATCTCGGGCTGCCGCAGGCGGATTTGTCAGTCATTCGCGCAGCCGCCAGACCGTCGAAATTGACATTCGGCGAGCCACTGGCTATGGAATTGGTGCCATGTCCCGGCAATGGACAGGCGGTTGGATCGGTGACGCGGGCGGCGGGTTTTCCGCTCATGAACAGCTCCTTGCAATGTAACGTGGTCATCCTTTCGGGGGCGCAAGCATGCGGGAGTTCGTCGGGTACTTCAAACCATCAGACCAAAAAAGGCGCCCGATCGGGCGCCTTTTTTATACGTGGAAACCGTCGTCTCAACGCGACGGCGGCACCCGAATATCCCCCGCCCGGCACTGGGTTTTCACACCCTTGCCACACGCGCCGAACTGCAGATCCTTGCCCATGCAGACGCGCACTTCCGAGAGTTCCGGGCCACTGCAAATGACCGCGATGCCGTCGGCTGGAATGCCCGGGTTGGCCTTGCGGAACAGGTCGGCGATTTCCTGCGCCTCGAAGTAATACGAGGAGCTGAACGGTTGCAGCTCCTGCGGAATTTTAACGGCGCCAACGGCTTTGTCCGCTTCATCCAGATAGCCCATCGCGCCGAGACCGCTGCAGGTGCCGTGTTTGGACCATTCGTGGTCGAGCAGTTTTTTCGTCGGAAACAGCGTCAGGCCTTTGCTGCTTTCCGCCGCGTTCAGCGTGGTCAGCGGCGGGCAGGATTCCGGCCAGCCGCCCTTGGCGTATTGCGGCCACAAACCGTGCAGCACGAAGCCGTAGCCCTTGCCCGTGCACTGCGAGTCATCCTTGTGCGTCAAACAAAAAGTCGGCGACCAGGACAACGCCAGCAGGTAGTAATCGAATACCCCCGCCACCGATTCCGTCTGGGCCTTGCTCGACTGCGATTGCCGCGCCGAACTCAAACCGATGCTACCGGCCGTCAGCGCAATCACTGCCAAAATTGTAAACAGCTTTTTCATGTACCCACTCCTTTGGGACGCCTGCGTCCATGGTTTTCGATCCTGACCGACTTGGCCAGCGCTGATTTCGACACGCTTGTGTTGCAAGCGCATGACGCAAGGCAACGCCGTACGCCGTTGAAAGGTCTACGATTAACAGGCAGCCACCAACCTAGGGAACCAAAATGAGTAAAGCAGACGAACTCGCCGCCAAACTCAAGCAAACCCGGCATACCCACGCGGATGCGGCACTGGAAATCGATTGCTGGCCTGCTCAGGTGTATGACTTGTACCACCGCATTGAGGCGTGGTTGCAGCCCGTCACCGAAGTAGGACTGAAGATTCGGCGAAATCCTACGCATGTTTGCGAAACTTCACCGGATGGTGAATCCCACGATTACGCCATCGACCAACTGGTGATCGAAGCCAACCATCAAAGCCTGACATTCGATCCCATTGCGCGGTTTACCGAGGATGGCGCCGGGCGGGTGCAGATCAGCCCGTCAGCCACAGACACTTATCTGCTGCGTACCGTGGATGAGCACGGTGAAAGCCATTGGTGGATGCAGTCGATTGAAACAGGCCAGCAGCTGGATGCCATTGCGCTGACCGAAAACAATCTGTTGCTGGCGGTGCAGGAAGGATTGGGACTTTAAATTCTCCACGCCACCACAAGAGCTCCTGCCCGGAGCAACACGGGCCCGCCATTTCAACGGCCAGACTTCCTAAAGAATTCTGGCCGTTTGTCGTTACAGGACCCACAAACCAAAATCGATGGAAAGCCTTTACGCATGGATGCTTCGACCGCACCAACGTTCACCCAGTTTTTTAAGCGCAACTTCAAACGTGTTCTTGATTACTGGAGCCAGATCACCGTCACTCTGGGCTTTCTCGGCGCAGGGTTGGCAATCCTTGGGCTTTACGTCTACACCCGGGCAATTGGTCGTACTGACCTTTTCCTGGCAGGCAGCGATGCCAAGTCAGCCCTTGCTATCTGGCTTTTACTGATCGTGCTGATCATGGTGGGCTACCTTGGCGTACTCTCCGCCAGCGCATGGTTCTACGGAATCACCGTTTCGATGTTCGAAAAAGTGCCAAAAAGGCACAAACAGATCGCTGCCTTTTTGCTGCTTCCTATGTGTTTTGGCTTTGGTACCTTCATTTCTCTGCTTTTCAATTTCCCGAACACATTCAGCGCCGGAATTTCGATGCTGTTTGTTTTTTCCATGACCCTGCTGGCCTACTTCGCACTTTTCCTGTTCAAACGCTTTCGAAAGATTTTCAACAAAAACACCCGACGAATGGGAGGCTGGAAGAAAAACGGTTTCCGACTCTTGATCGGTAGCATGATCGGCTTAGCCGTTCTGTGTGCGTCACTCCCCACATTGCTGATCCTCGAGACCTACGTCGGCGAAGATAATGCGCAGGCGGTAGTGGTTGTCGGGTTGTTTTCCCTCGGCACACTCATTTTCAGTCTCGTCCCGATTTTGATTTTTTATATCAGCAGAGGCCATGTCTTTGCGCGTATCGCTTATGGAATCGCAACAGCACTGGTTCTGTTCAGCGGGTTTCTTCTTTTATCGCCAGGTGCAATGCCAAGCATCACCTACGCAGCCGCTGGAAATCTGGCGATTCGTCAGCAGCCGGCGCGATTCATACTTGACGAAAACATCAGCCTGGACGATCTGGATAACAGACTTTGGCGAACCACACTCAATGAAAAACAAAAGATCGAAGTCACGGCGTTTCCATTGTTCACCTTTGGCGACATCTTGCTGTTGTGCAGCAGAGACCTGCAGCGTTTGAACCTGTATGAATTGCCTCGCTACACACACTTTTGCATCGCCACACGTAACAGCAAGGTCACTCAGAAACCGTTGCGTCCAGGGCTTGCGCCGCTACTCAGCTGGCAGCAGCGTGCTGAACACGTCGTTGGCTGGGATCACTTGCGCTCAGCCATTCTCAAGCCGATTCACCTATCGCCACAGGTCTTCCAACTCCAACGCCGCATTGAGCAATTGGCTGAACCTGTCAAAACTGTAATCCCCTACTCAGCTAACTGAAAGCCGGCGCTGGTTAGCCTCCTCGTCATGAGTCAAACGGGGATTTCCAGCGCATGCCTTCCAACCCATCACGACGCACCTTCGTCAAAGGCCTCGCCGCCGGCAGTCTGCTCGGTGGCCTCGGCCTGTGGCGCACGCCGGTATGGGCGCTGAATGCGCCCGGTCAATTGGATGAACTGAGCGGCAGCGACTTCGAGCTGTTCATCGGCGAAACCCCGGTCAACTTCACCGGCAACCCACGCACGGCGATGACCATCAACGGCAGCTTGCCCGGCCCCCTGCTGCGTTGGCGCGAGGGTGACACGGTGACGCTGCGGGTGCGCAACCGGCTCAGCGCCAGCACCTCGATTCACTGGCACGGCATTCTGCTGCCGGCGAACATGGACGGCGTACCGGGCCTGAGTTTTCACGGCATCGAACCGGGTGGCGTGTACGTCTATCAATTCAAGGTGCGGCAGAACGGCACCTACTGGTATCACAGTCATTCCGGGCTACAGGAACAGGCCGGCGTCTACGGGCCGCTGGTGATCGACGCCAAAGACCCTGAGCCATTCCACTACGACCGCGAGTTTGTGGTGATGCTCAGTGACTGGAGCGACGAAGACCCGGCCAGCCTGATGAAGACCCTGAAAAAACAGTCCGACTACTACAACTTCGACAAACGCACCGTCGGCGATTTCATCGATGACGTCAGCGAAAAAGGCTGGGGCGCCACCGTTGCCGATCGCAAGATGTGGGCGCAGATGAAGATGAACCCCACTGACATTGCCGACGTCAGTGGCGCCACCTACACCTTCCTGATGAATGGCCACGCGCCGGATAACAACTGGACCGGCCTGTTTCGCCCCGGGGAAAAACTGCGTCTGCGCCTGATCAATGGCTCGGCCATGACCTACTTCGACGTGCGCATTCCCGGGTTGAAAATGACTGTGGTCGCGGCGGATGGCTTGCACGTCAAACCGGTCAGCGTCGATGAATTGCGCATCGCCGTGGCCGAGACTTACGACGTCATCGTTGAGCCGGACGCCGAGGCGTACACCCTGTTTGCTCAGGCCATGGACCGAACCGGTTTTGCCCGTGGCACCCTCGCCACTCGCGCCGGGCTATCCGCGCCCGTACCAGTTCTGGATCCGCGCCCGCTGGTGACCATGGACGACATGGGTATGGGTGGCATGGATCACGGCTCGATGGACATGAGCGCCATGGATCACTCGGCGATGGGCCCGATGCAATCCCATCCCGACAGCGAAAAAAACAATCCGCTGGTCGACATGCAAGCCATGACCACCGCACCCAAACTCAACGACCCCGGCCTCGGCCTGCGCAACAACGGCCGTCGCGTGCTCACCTACGCCGACCTGCGCAGCACCTTCGCAGACCCGGATGGCCGCGATCCGAGCCGCACGGTCGAGTTGCACCTGACCGGCCATATGGAAAAATTCGCCTGGTCGTTCAACGGCATCAAATTCTCCGACGCCGAACCCTTGCGGCTGAAGTACGGCGAGCGCATCCGTCTGGTGCTGGTCAACGACACGATGATGACCCACCCGATTCACTTGCACGGCATGTGGAGCGATCTGGAAGACGAAAACGGCGACTTCCAGGTGCGCAAACACACCATCGACATGCCCCCCGGCACCCGCCGCTCCTACCGCGTGACCGCCGACGCACTCGGTCGCTGGGCCTATCACTGCCACCTGCTGTACCACATGGAAACGGGCATGTTCCGCGAAGTGCGGGTAGAAGAATGAAGGGGCCGATGATGACTCGATTCACAGCGTTTTCTTTATTGCTGATCGGCAGCTCGGCGATGGCCGCCAACGACATGCCGGGCATGGACCACAGCCAGATGTCCGGCATGGATCATGCCGGGATGCAGAGTATGGACGACGGCATGATGCAGCCCGCCGCCCCGACCGAAAGTCGCACGCCGATCCCGCCACTGACCGACGCCGACCGCGCCGCCGTGTTCACCAGCCCCGGCGGCCATCAAGTCCACGACAGCGCGATCAACACGTATTTCCTCGCCGACAAACTCGAATGGCAGGACGCCGATGACGGCAGCGCGTTGGCCTGGGATCTGTCCGGCTGGATCGGTGGTGACATCGACCGTCTGTGGCTGCGCTCCGAAGGTGAACGCAGCAACGGCAAGACCGAAGACGCCGAGATTCAGGCGCTTTGGGGCCACGCGATTTCGCCGTGGTGGGATGTGGTCAGCGGCGTGCGTCAAGATTTCAAACCCGGCGCGCCGCAGACTTGGGCCGCGTTCGGTGTGCAGGGCATGGCGCTGTACAACTTCGAAGCCGAGGCCACTGCGTTCATCGGCGAAGGCGGCCAGAGCGCGCTACGGTTCGAGGGTGACTACGACATCCTGCTGAGCAATCGCCTGATCCTGCAGCCCACCGCTGAACTCAATATCTACGGCAAAAACGATGCGCAACGGGGCATCGGTTCCGGGCTATCCAACAGCGAAGTCGGCCTGCGTTTGCGCTATGAAATCCGCCGCGAATTTGCGCCGTACATCGGCGTGACGTGGAACCGCACCTACGGCAACAGCGCCGATTACGCCCGCGACGAAGGCGAGGATCGCAGCGAAGCGCGCCTCGTCCTCGGCGTGCGGCTATGGTTCTGAATTCCAATAGAAAACAACCCAGAGGTCTTGCATGCGCACCTTGAAAATCACCCTTGTACTCGCCAGCGGCTTGCTCCTCAGCAGCCTCGCTCAAGCCCACCCCAAACTGCTGTCGTCGACGCCCGCCGAAGGTGCCGACGGCGCCGCGCCCGGCAAGATCGAGCTGCACTTTTCCGAGAACCTGCTGACTCAGTTCTCCGGCGCCAAACTGGTCATGACCGAGATGCCCGGCATGGCCCACTCACCGATGCCGATGAAAGCCAAAGTCAGCGCCGGCAGCGACCCGAAAAGCATGCTGATCACCCCGCTCGCGCCGCTGCCCGCCGGCACCTACCAAGTCCAATGGCGCGCGGTGTCTTCCGACACGCACCCGATCACCGGCAACGTCACGTTCAAAGTGAAGTAAGCGATGGCTGAGCTGATCAACATCGTCCTGCGGTTTACGTTGTATGTGGATTTGCTGCTGGTGTTCGGGCTGGCATTGTTTGCGCTGTACAGCACTGATGCGCTGCTGCGGTTGCGGCCGATGCTGCGCGGGATGGCGTTGATCGGGGCGCTGTTGTCGATGGCGGGACTGGTGCTGATGACCCGCGCCATGAGCGGCGAAACGGCGCTCGCGGCGCTGTGGCCGCATCTGCAAATGATGCTGCTGGAAACCGACGTCGGGCTGGCGTGGGCAGTGCGGATGATTGCCCTGATTGTGCTGTTGATCAGACCGGGTTTATGGCTCGCATCGATTGCCGGCGCCGTCGCCCTCGCCTCTTTGGCCTGGAGCGGACACGGGGCGATGGACGACGGAGCACTGCGGTTCTGGCATTTTCTCAGCGACATTCTGCACCTGCTCGCAGCGGGTGCGTGGCTGGGTGCGATGCTGGCGCTAGTGTTGATGGCGCGGGGGCCGCTCGATGAGGCACGCATTCGTTCGCTGGCGTTTGCGGTTCGGCGCTTTGAGTGGATCGGTGCGGTGATCGTGCTGACGCTGTCGATCACTGGCGTGGTGAATTACCTGTTTATCGTCGGCCCGAAGCTGGAGGACGTGTTGCTCGGCACGTACGGGATGCTGTTGGCGATCAAAGTTCTGCTGTTTGCCGGGATGCTGGTGTTGGCGGCGCTGAATCGCTTTCATCTTGGCCCGTCACTGCAACAATCGTTGCGCGATGGGCAGCATGCCATCGCGGCCAATGCGCTAAGGCGCAGCGTGGTAGTTGAACTGGCAATCGCATTGTTGATCGTGGCACTGGTGGCGTGGCTCGGCACGTTAAGCCCGGAAGCAGGATGACACCCGGGAAAGCCTTTCACTACACTGGGCCACCGTCCTTATCAGAAGCCCCGATCGCAATGACAACACTAAAAAGCACGATGATCCTCTGCGGCCTGCTGACCCTGGCCGCCGGCGCCCATGCCGAGCAAACCCTTTCGCACCTCGACAGCATCCAGCAACAGGGCCAGTTGCGCGTGTGCACCACCGGCGACTACAAGCCCTACACCTTCAAACGCCCCGACGGCGATTTCGAAGGCATCGACATCGCCATGGCCCGTTCGCTGGCCGACAGCCTCGGGGTCAAAGTGCAATGGGTGCAAACCACCTGGAAAACCCTGATGCCGGACATGCAGGCCGGCAAGTGCGACATCGCCATGGGCGGCATCTCTGTGACACTCGAACGGCAGAAAAAAGCCTACTTCAGCAATACCCTCGACACCGACGGCAAGATTCCGCTGGTGCGCTGCGCCGATGTCAGCAAGTACCAGACCGTCGAACAGATCAACCAGTCCAATGTGCGTCTGGTCGAACCTGCCGGCGGCACCAACGAAGCCTTCGTCCACGCCTTCCTGCCCAAAGCGCAACTGGCCCTGCACGACAACGTGACGATCTTCCAGCAACTGCTCGACAACAAGGCCGACGTGATGATCACCGACGCCTCGGAAGCGCTGTATCAGCAGAAACTCAAACCGGGCTTGTGCGCGGTCAATCCGCATCAGTACATGCAATATGGCGAGAAGGCTTATCTGCTGCCGCGCGATGACATCAGCTGGAAACTGTATGTCGATCAGTGGCTGCACTTGAGCAAAGTCACCGGCAAGTATCAGCACACCCTGAGTGAGTGGATTGCCGTACCTGCCGCGCAGTAATCCTCAATCGTCATGCAACATGCCAGAACTGTACTGATTGAGACTGCTGCCAATACTGTTGCCGCCAAACTTCAACGTATTGGCGTTGCGCCCCTCCGGCGACTGACAGTCGCTGGAGAAACAACTGGTGGTGGTCAGGCCACCCGCGCCCGAACAGGCACTCAACACCGATACCGCTGCAGTAATCAACAGCACTTTGACGACATTAAGGCGCATGGCACGATTCCCCTCGGGATGAAAAGCGACGATCTTGTGCCAACATCCTAGGCCTGCGCCGAACCCGGCAAGATGAAACTTTGCTCATCGACAGGGGATTACCAACGCCAAAGGCTCAACAAACGTCCGGCGCTGAGCCAGGTTATCGAGCGGATCAGCGCGAGCTGAAAGCGATCATCGCTTCAGCCACGCACTTGTCGGGATCTGCGCCAACGATTTGAAGGCAGGCCTGGCGAACCAGTACCCCTGCATCAGGTAAATGCCGCAATCGGCGAGAAAGTCTCTTTCATCGGCAACTTCTATGCCCTCGGCGATCACCTCCACGTCCAACTCTCTGCACATGTTCACCACATTACGCACGATGGTCTGGCGAACCCGGTCACGGTGAATATCGCGGATCAGCGCCATATCCAGCTTGATCAAATCCGGCTGAAAATCCGCCAACAAGTTAAGGCCGGAATAGCCTGCGCCAAAGTCGTCGATCGCCGTCTTGAACCCAAACTCACGATACTCACGCAAGATATTCATCAAGTGCTTATTGCTTTCAACGTGCTCGCCCTCCACCGCCTCGAAGATCAGGCGCTCCAGTGGGAAGCCGTGAGCACGCGCCGATTCCAGCGTGCCGCGAATGCACATTTGCGGACGGTAAACGGCATTCGGCAAAAAGTTGATCGACAAGTACTGCGTCATCCCTAACTCAGCCGCCGTGGAAATCGCCCGCACTCGACACAGTTGATCAAATCGATAACGGTTTTGATCGTCCACCTGCTCCAGAACTGACAAGGCGCCCTCACCCTTCACGCCGCGAACCAAGGCCTCATGGGCAAAAATCGTTTGATCACGCACATCCACAATGGGCTGAAAAGCGAAGGCGAAATCCATGTCCGGCACGCCTTTGTCCTTACAGCCCTGGCAGCCTCCGCGAGACGCGAATGATTCTGGAAAGTCGGTCATGACACCCCCTGATATCGGGTTATAACCTTGCTTGGCTATAGGTAAAAAACTGCTGTTGAACCGAGTCACCTGCTCACCACGCCCCATCGGTAGCCCTGCGACGCTTGAATATTCGAAATCGCAGCAGGTTCATCGTTCCAAAAATCAAGTGCGGAAATGCGCAGTCATTCGCTGCAAGTCCTGCCCCAGTGACGCCAACTCAACCGTCGCAGCCGCACTCTCTTCACTGGCAACAGCCGACTGGTCAGCCACATCCCGTACGCTGACGATGCTGCGATTGATTTCGTCGGCCACGGCACTTTGCTGCTCGGCAGCGGCCGAGATCTGCAGGCTCATCTCCTGGATCGTACCGATGGACTGATTGATCTCGGTAATGGCCAGCTCGGCCTTCTGCGCCAACACCACCGTATCGAGGGTGCGCTCGCGGCTGGAGGCCATCAGTGTCGAGGCCGCTTGCGCGCCTTGTTGCAGGGTGACGATCAGCGCTTCGATTTCCTTGGTCGAGTCCTGCGTGCGCTGCGCCAGCGAGCGCACTTCGTCTGCGACCACGGCGAACCCACGCCCCTGCTCTCCCGCTCGCGCGGCTTCGATAGCGGCGTTCAATGCGAGCAAATTGGTCTGCTCGGCGACGGCTTTGATGACATCGATTACTTTGCCGATCTGCTCACTGTCCTGGGACAGCACGTTCATCGCGCCGCCCAACGCTTCAATGGCCGCAGCGAGTTCACTGATCTGCAAAGTCGCCTGCTTCACCACCGTACTGCCGTGGCGCGCCTGTTGATCGGCCAAGGTCGCGGCGGCGGACGCATCGGTCGTGTTACGCGCAACTTCCTGCACCGTCGAAGCCATTTCGTGCATCGCTGTGGCGACTTGATCCACTTCGCTTTTTTGCTGACGCACGCCCGCGCTGGTCTGCTCGCTCATGGCCGAGAGTTTTTCCGCAGAAGTGGAAATCTGCGTGACGCCATTGCCGATACCTTGCACCAGCGTGTTCAGGTTCTGCGCCATGTCCTGCATTGCATTTTGCAGATCGCCCAACTCGTCTTTGCGGTTTGATTTGGCCTGTACCGTCAGGTCGCCCTTGGCGATCCGTCGAGCCAGTTCAACCGTCAGCGCCAGCGGCGCAGTGATCTGGCGCGAGATGACCACCGAAGCAATCAGCCCGATCACCAGCGCCAACACGGTCAACACGGCGATCTGAATAAAGGCTGAGTGCTGATCTTCACGCGCCAGGCGCTGCTGGGTGTCCATCAGGCCATTCATGATCTTGTCCATCGCCTTGCTTTCCTGGTCGACCTGCTCGCGCATGTTCTGCTTCTGCTCAAACAGCCCGGCCACTTCCACCAATACTTCGCGATAACGACGCATCCCGGCGTGCGCTTCTTCCAGTTGGCTCGACAGGGTCGCCGGCAAGTTGCTACGCGCCTTGGTGATGTCACTCAAAAAGGTATCGATGGTTTCCATCAGCAGGTTTTTGTTCGCGTCGTTGGGCACCGCAATGTAACGACGCAACATCAGGCGAAACGTGGTCATGCCATTGCGCAAGTCGGCCACCGTGCGCAGATCCCGAACACGTTCGCCATCGGCAGACGCCAGCGCACTGGTGGTGGTGGCCTCAAGCATGCCGGCAAAAGTTTGCGCGTACTTGTCCGACAGTGCAGTCAGCGGTTTCAGGGCATCGGTGGTCGACTTATCGGCAGCGATCAGCCGTTTGACCTTCTGGTCGTAGGCGACAATCGTGGTTTGCAAGGCCTTCAAGGCTTGCTGGTTTTCAGCGCGGGTCAACGTTTCCAGGGCCTTGCTGACAAGCCCCTGCAAGACATTCAACTGAGCGTTATAGGAATCGGCGAACGCTGCGTCAGCGGCGGCTTCGTACTGTTTCTCGGACAGCCGCATATCTTGCGTCGCGTCATTCAACGTGCCGATCAGACGCGTCGTACTCAAGCGATCAACCAGCACGCTGTTGCTGTTATAGCCAATGAAGGCCACCGCCAAAACAGCCAGCAAAAGAATGCCAAAGCCGGTGCCCAGCTTGCGGGAAACTTTGATATCACCGAGGAAATTCGATGCAACTGCCATATTCAGCCTCAAACGCCCTGACGCGAAACGCCAGGCACAAAAAATTGATCTCCGGTGACCACAGTCACCGTCCAGACATTCGGGGTTCGTCATCCAAGGCGTAATACGGGACGCTCCAGCTGTCCCGGGAATGCAAAATGCGGATGCGGTTGAAGCGTCGAAAAGAAACCCGACGCGAGCATCGGCAGACAAAACCATCACGTCGCAGACAGGGCGTCTGCACGCTGGATTTATCGTTTCAGCAAAGGTGTCTGGAGGGATGCTAGTAATTTTGTGAAAACTTGTACAACTTTATATTTTTGTACAATCGTTGAACTTTTTGAGCGGCATGATGACGCATTGCCATCACGATTTGTGGCATATCGCTATCGGGGTAAACCGCAGTTGAAAAGGCTGATTAAATGCCTGCCGACTCAGTCCTTTCCCGGCTTGGGAATAGCGATACGGCTACCGGACTTGACCTCACGCAACGCCAGGCTGGACTGGATCGACGCAATCCCCACCTGACGCCTGAGCACCTGCTCGATAAAGTCACTGTAGTGATCAAGATCTTCCGCCAACACCTGCAACACATAATCGGCATCGCCGGTGATCTTGTGACAGGCCACCACCTGCGGCAATTGCGCAATCACCGCCTCGAAAGCGTCCGGCGCGTGGTCGGCGTGGGTGGAAAAACGAATGTGCACAAACGCCATGATATCCAGCCCGAGCATTCGCCGATCCAGATTGGCCTGATAGCCCTTGATGACCCCCGCCTCCTCCATGCGCTTGCGCCGCCGCCAGCACGGCGTAAGGCTCAACGACAGCCGCTCACTGAGTTCAGCATTGGAAATACTGGCGTCTTCCTGCAACAACTCAAGAATCGCCAGGTCGGTCTCGTCGAGGCTGATGCGTTTGGATATTTTTTTCTGCATGACGCCATTCCTGAGTAAAAACGCCCGATTAATCCACCAAACCACGAACACAAAGCAAAGAAAGCGCAGCTCAGCCGGAACAGAATATTTGCACTGGCTAAAGATAACGGATGCGCAGAATGTTTACAGTTTTCAGTGATTCCCACCGTTTGCACCACGGCACCGAATTGAAAGACGGCGTGCTCAAGCCGTCGTTCGAACAACCGAGTCGGGCCGACACCGTGCACAACCGCGTAAAACAGGTCGGCCTCGGGCAGATCGTCGAACCGCGCGCATTTGATCGCTCGTGCTACGTCAACGCACACAGCGAGCGCTACGTCAGTTTTCTCGAAACTGCCTGGAGCGAATGGTGCGCAACCGGTCGCACCCACGACGCCTTGCCACTGGTCTGGCCGGTGCGCGATCTGGCCGGCGAAGAGGTGCCGACGTTCATCGACGGCAAGCTCGGCTTTTATGCGATGGACGCCGGTTCGCCGATCACCGCGACAACCTGGCAAGCGGTGAAAACCAGCGCCGATATCGCCCTCACCGGCCTGGCCCTGATCGATGAAGGCCACGACAGTGCCTTCGCCCTGTGCCGCCCGCCCGGCCATCACGCCGCGCGCGAATACATGGGTGGTTATTGCTACCTCAACAACGCCGCCATTGCCGCACAACAAGCCATCACCCGGGGCGCCAAACGTGTCGCGGTGCTGGACGTCGACTTCCATCACGGCAACGGCACGCAGAACATTTTTTACCAGCGCAGCGACGTCATGTTCGTCTCGTTGCACGGCGAACCGGCGGTGTCCTATCCGTACTTCTCGGGCTACAGCCACGAAGTCGGCGCGGGTGTCGGCGAGGGTTACAACCTCAACTATCCCCTGCCGAAAAACACCACCTGGGAGAGCTATCGCAACGCCCTGCTCCACGCCTGCAAAAAACTCCAGCAGTTCGCGCCTGAAGTGCTGGTGATTTCCCTCGGTGTCGACACGTTCAAGGACGACCCCATCAGCCACTTCCTGCTGGAAAGCGAGGACTTCATTGGCATCGGTGAACTGATCGCCAGCGTCGGCTGCCCGACCCTGTTCGTCATGGAGGGCGGCTACATGGTCGATGAAATCGGCATCAATGCCGTCAACGTGCTGCACGGTTTCGAGAGCCAACGCAGCTGAGCCAGCCCGCGCTCTACAGCCTTTCAATATCTGGATCGGAGAACAAGAACATGACGCTTTTTATTGATGTCGATGATGCTGCACGCCTGTTCACCCAAGTCGGTATCCACCGCGCCATCCGCGAAATGGCCGGCTACATCGAAGCGGACTACGCACGCTGGGCGCAGTTTGATAAATCGCCGCGCACGGCCAATCACTCGGCAGACGGCGTGATCGAGTTGATGCCGACCGACGACGGCCAGCAGTACTCATTCAAATACGTGAATGGCCACCCGAATAACGGCCAGCAGAACTTGCTGACGGTCATGGCCTTTGGTCTGCTGGCCGATGTGCAGAGTGGCTATCCGACCCTGCTCAGCGAGCTGACCCTGACCACCGCCGTGCGCACCGCAGCCACCTCGGCACTGGTCGCGCAATCGCTGGCTCGTCCGGGTGCGACCTCGATGGCCCTGATCGGCAACGGTGCGCAAAGTGAATTCCAGGCACTGGCCTTTCATGAAATGTTGGGCATCAGCGAGATCCGTATCTTCGATATCGATCGCGACGCTTCACTCAAGTTGAAGCACAACCTCGCGGCGTTCCCGGACATCGACGTGATTCTGGCCAGCTCGGTGAAGGACGCGGTAGAGGGCGCGGATATCGTCACCACGGTCACCGCCGACAAAGCCTACGCAACGATTCTGACGCCGGAGATGATCGAGCCCGGCATGCACATCAACGCGGTCGGCGGTGACTGCCCGGGTAAAACCGAACTGCACGCCGACATCCTGCGCAACGCCCGGGTCATCGTCGAATTCGAGCCGCAAACGCGCATTGAAGGCGACATTCAGCAACTGGCAGCCGATTCCCCGGTGATCGAGTTTTTCCGCATTGTGCTGGGCGAAGTCACCGGACGCGAAAACGATGCGCAGGTGACGGTGTTCGATTCGGTGGGTTTTGCCTTGGAAGATTTTTCGTCCCTGCGCTACCTGAAAGACCTGGCGCAGGCACAGCAAATCGGCCAGCGCATCCACCTGGTACCGACGCCGGCCAACATCAAAAACCTCTTCCAACTGCTCGATCCGCAACCGGCCAAAACCGCGCGTCTGCGCACCGTCAGTTGATCGGTAATGAGCGCCCCCAAGCCACAGGGGGCAATTCAGCTTGTGATTAGCCGCTGCACCTCTAACAAGAACGCTCGACACCTACTTTCTGCCAAAACTCAAAAACATAAAATCAAGAGGTTTTGCAATGAAATCGACCCCTTCCGGGCTGCCTGAACAGCCCGCGCTGCAGCGCACGCTCAGCAATCGTCACATCCAGTTAATGGCCATGGGCGGTGCCATCGGTACCGGCCTGTTCATGGGTTCCGGGAAGATCATCGCCCTCTCCGGGACGTCGATCATCCTCATCTACATGATCATCGGTCTGTTCGTGTTTTTCGTCATGCGCGCCATGGGCGAAATGCTCCTGTCCAACCTCAACTTCAAAACCTTCGCCGACTTCGCCGGCGCCTACCTCGGACCGCGCGCGGCGTTCTTCCTCGGCTGGTCGTACTGGCTGAGCTGGAGCGTGGCGGTGATCGGCGATGCCGTCGTGGTCGGCGGATTCTTCCAGTACTGGTTCCCCGACGTACCAGCGTGGATACCCGCCGTCGGCATGCTGGCAACCCTGTTCGCCCTCAACGTGCTGACCGTCAGGTTGTTCGGTGAAGTGGAATTCTGGTTCGCGATCATCAAGATCATTGCCGTCGTGACCCTGATCGGCGTCAGCAGCGTGCTGATCGCCAGCTCATTCGTATCGCCCAGCGGCGTCACCGCGTCCCTGAGTCACCTGGTGGACAAACAGGCGGCGTTCCCCAACGGCTTGTTCGGCTTCTTCGCCGGATTTCAAATGGCGATCTTCTCCTTCGCCGGCACCGAGCTGATCGGCACCGCCGCCGCCGAAACCCGCTCGCCAGAGAAGACCCTGCCCAAAGCGATCAACTCTATTCCGCTGCGGATCATCCTGTTCTATGTGCTGGCACTGACCTGCATTATTGCCGTGACCTCGTGGCAACAGGTTTCTCCAGTCAAAAGCCCCTTTGTCGAACTGTTCCTCGTCGCCGGGTTTCCCGCAGCCGCCGGCATCGTCAACTTCGTGGTCCTGACCTCAGCGGCCTCCTCGGCCAACAGCGGCGTGTTTTCATCGAGCCGCATGCTGTTCGGGCTGGCCAATCAAGACAACGCCCCCGGCCTCTTCCGCCGACTGTCGAGCAACAGCGTGCCGCTGCTGAGTCTGGCGTTTACCACGCTATTGATGCTGGTCGGCGTGCTGGTGCTGTTCATCGTGCCGGAAGTCATGACCGCGTTCACCATCGTCTCTACCGTGTCGGCGATTCTGGTGATCTTCACCTGGTCGACCATCCTCGCGTCTTACATCGCCTATCGGAAAAAACGCCCGGATCTGCATGCGAAGTCGGCTTACAAGATGCCGGGCGGTGTGCCGATGGCTTGGTTTTCGTTGGCGTTTTTGGGGTTTGTGCTGGGGTTGCTGGCGTTGCGGCCTGATACGCGGATTGCGTTGATGGTGATGCCGGGGTGGTTTGTCTGGTTGGGGATTACTTATCAGCTGACGCGGTTGAGGAAGCCGAAATCTGCGGTTGAGTCGGCGGGTCAGTTTGGCTAAATCTGCAAGTGAAAGCCGTCACCTTAAGGTGACGGCTTTTGTTTTCACTGAAAGGCTGTGCCAATCCTCGATCGATCAGATGAGTACCAGATTCCGGTGACTTTACCGGTAATGTCTTCGAGTGCGACCTGGCCCATAAAGCGGCTGTCGTTACTGCTGTCGCGGTTATCACCGAGCAGATAAACATGATCTTTCTCGACCACCGTCTGCGGCGTTTGCAGATAACGAGGATCCTTCACGCGATCTGGCGGTGCAAAGAACAGCCCCATGTTTTCGCCGTTGCGAATGACCTTACCGTCAACAATCGACAAGGTATCGCCACCCACTGCCGCCACACGTTTGACCGCCTCCGTGCCGTTGTAGCGATAAGTCACAATGTCGCCCACTTGCAGCGCGTCGATGCGCATTTTGGTGACGATATAGTCACCGATCGAAAGGGTCGGAACCATCGAGCCAGAGGGGATGAAGTAAGTCTTGAACCCCAGCGTCGGGCCTCGCAGTGGTCCCAAAAGCACCAGCGTGAGGATGACCAGCGCCACCACGTAAAACACGTGGAAGCGGGTGCTGGGGCTGTTCACCGGACGGTCGTTTTTGCGCACCGATATCGCTGCTACCGTGGCCGAGCCGAGTTTCACCAGGACGATAAACGTAGCGAAGACATACAGGCCCACTGGCGTGGCAGGCACCCCGCAGACACCGAGTAAAATCACCCCCAGATAAAGCAAAGCGGCAACACGCACCGCCCACTTCACCTGACCGGCGTACACCAGACCCCAGCCGGCCACCAGGCACGACATCACAAATGCTTGCAGCGGCAGCTTCGGCTTATCAGGAGCAGACATAAATTCTCTTCACGTAAATAGCTGACAATCAAGCGCCCGGCCTATTTAGCCAATAGGGCGCTACGGGCAATGCAGAGGGGGTTATTTAGCGGAAAAATAACCCGTTGTACGCAATTGCAGGCTGTAGACCCAGATACCAAACACCAGTGCATATTCTTTGAACATCGGCAGAGTGAGCAGATGCACAACCGAACCGCTGTTCATCTGCGACAGAGAAAAGGCAATTCCCAGAATCAACGCGAGCATAAAGCACAGCGAACTGATCTTCTTTCTCGCCAGCAACAGCAAGCCGCCGACAAACATCAACAATGCCACCACGCAGACGTTCAACAACATCAGGAACGAAATATCCCCTTCCCGCGCTTGCTGAAACCCGTCATGAGCCACCCACAGTCCGGCCTGAATCAACACGACAAAGCAATAAAAAACGGCCATGAAGACAACGGCGGGACGTGTGTTGTACCAAGCTTGGGACGATGTAGCTTCCATGGTGCGGCGACTCCCGAGTAAAGGCGCGGAATGCTACTAAATGGCCATCACCCTGTCCATTTACTCACCCTTTTTCCGGCTGCCTTGCTCAGCGCCAACAGCCCCTCCGTGGCAACGGCTCAGCCGTTAGCCACAAAGGGGCTGATTTACGCTTTCACCTCAACGTTATCCAACGCCTGATTCACCGCCAACTCGCCCAACATCACCACCTGCGCAATGCCCAACGCGGTTTTGCGGTGCGAGGGGTCGAGTGCTGCGGCGAAGTTGTTGAGCATTTCCGAGGCGGAACTGAGAGTTTCACTGGCATTGGCCAGCAGGGATTCCGAGTCGTACTTGGGGTTGGCGAGGTACATGCGCTCGGGCTCGTTGACGCTGGCCATGATGTGGCCGGCGGGAAGGAGGTAGTGATCGAGCGCGCGCTCGGCGGCTTCGTGGAGTTTTTTGGAATTGGGAGATTGGTACGGGGATGCCGGATCGGTTTCCGGCGGGTTGGGCGTGACCTTGAACATAGATGGAACCTCTAGCGCGATTACTAAAAGGAGCCATCACCCACGCTACCAAACGATGGGTGGCGGCCATACGCGGGTTGGTAGACCGGTCGCACTAGAACCCGGCGCCCACGAATGGGCCCCACGCATGACCACCATGAAATCCGCGTCCTGGGAAAGCGACTGAAATTGGTGATGCGATGCATCTAGACACGAAGCGGGCTACCAAACCCGTTCACTGGTTTTCAGTGACGTGGGGACGATAGAACCTGCGGGCTAGATGCACAAGCCGGGGGATTCTGTCTTAGGTGTAGGGGGAGGCGCAAGGGAGTGTAGGCTTAAGACTGCAGGAACAGACTTCATTTAAACGGACGAGTTTTTCCTGTTTGGAAAGGCATCTCTGGCACGCTGATTGACCCAAATACTGTGCAACAGCACAGAGAGTATCGTGCTCCTTTTTCAAGAGATGTCCGTCGCTCCGATGATGGATTGGAACAACTGTAGGGGCGTTTCCTCTGCTCTCAAACAAGCTGGTGGTATCTCTGCCCGCATGCTTTCAACGGCCCGGGAAAGGTGCTAAGCCTTCAGCCTCCCTTGATTTGCTGTTAGCGCCTATTCTCATCGTTTCTTGATTTCGGATGATGAGATTTAAGATTGCCCTGTCGACCAACCCCATCTAGACTCGCGCCTATGCTTACGCTCTAGGAAAGTCAATTGTGTTGAAGAAAATCGAGATAGAGAATTTTAAGACGATAGATCGCTTAAAACTAGAACTAGGCCGAACAAATGTATTTATCGGCGAGAACGGTGCTGGCAAAAGTAATATTCTAGAGTCGATCGCACTAGCAGCAGCTGCTAGCGCGGGAAAACTTGACAATGAGTTTCTGCATTCTCGCGGCATAAGAATAACTAGCGCATCATTGATGCGCCCACAGTTCGACAAAGAAAGCCAAGATAAACCAATTGTAATTAAGGTTACAGATCAGAGTGAAGCCACAACGGAACTCAAGCTAAATCATGACAACAAAGAGTACTCAAAATGGCAATTTGAATTTATTCACGATGGAAAAGGCCGCGAGCACTTTTTCAGTGAATCTATTCAGGAGGAAGCAGTAACAAACCAAAATGTAGTCGAAGAGTTAACTACTGCAATAAAACTCTTACAAAACTTTATTGACTCCGCCCCCTCTAAAGAAACCAAAAAAATCCTCAAGATTCCTGAGGACAGCATTTTAACGAGGATCACCAAGCGCACTCAAGAAAAGCTAAACCATATATTACCTGATATTAATAATTTTGCTATTTTCTCACCTGAAACTTCTACACTTAGAAGGTTTGACGCAGAGGGGCAGATTGAGCCACTAGGTATATGTGGAGAGGGGCTTCAGAAATTGTTAATAATTCTATCTCAAGAAGAGCCAGAAACAATATCCACCATTAAGAACATCTTATCTATATTTGGCTGGTTTCAAAACTTTCAATTCAAATCTGAACCTGGCACATCTCATAGTAACATAGAGGTCATTGATCGATTCTTTTATGACAAGGACCGCTATCTAGACATCCGTGGTGCGAACGAGGGCTTCTTGTATTTAATGTTTTACTCGGCCTTATTCGCCAGTAAGCTCTGCCCAAAATTCTTTGCAATCGATAACATCGAAAACTCTCTTAACCCTAAGCTTTGCAGTCATCTTATAAGCGAAATACACAAAATTTCGGTAGCCACAGATAAACAGTCGATTTTGACCACGCACAACCCAGCTATTTTAGACGGTTTGAACTTGGACGATGATGATCAGAGGCTTTTTGCGGTCCAACGGAACCCTGATGGGTATACTCGCATAAAGCGAATTCACAAAAAGTCCGGCTCAGAACTGAAACTCTCAGAAATGTTTATGCGCGGTGTAATTGGTGGGTTGCCAAAGGGATTTTGAAATATGCCTAGCTTTGCACTTGTCGCGGAAGGGATCACTGACCAGGTTATAATTGAGCGCATTATATTTACTGTTACTTGCAATGTAATCGACGACATTGATGATGAACCCGATATTAATCCGCTTCAACCCTTGCGAGACGCAACTGATCAATCCCGTGTAGCCGAGGGGAACTTTGGAGGATGGGAGCGTGTAAAAGAGTTCTGCCAATCCCCGGAAAGATTGGAGGAAGCTCTAGAATTCAACGATTACATAGTAATCCATCTTGACACCGACATGTGTGACCACCCAAATTTTGATGTTCCACTTTTAGAAGACGGCAACCCGATACCGACCGAATCACTTCTAGGCCGAGTGTCGACTAAAGTATTCGAGTGGCTGGGCGAGAATTTTACTGAATCACATGGTGACCGAGTCATATTGGCTATAGCGGTTCACTCCACTGAGTGTTGGCTCTTGACTCATTACGGAAGAACCAATGCGGACAAGTGCAGAGAAATCGCTTGCTACTCGCATCTAGAAAGAAACTTAAACCGAATGGATCGCCGCATAGAAAAAAATCACAGGTCTTTCTCAGAAATAAGCATCTGCTTCAGAAGGTACAGAGATTTAAGCGCTTCACGAATACTCAGTCCGAGCCTTGAAAATTTTGTATCTTCGCTAGAGCAGAAACTGAACGAGCGCATTTGAGCAGCATCGTGAGTACTCACCGATGACAGGCTCCCTAATCCGAGCAGTGATTTGCAATTCGAATGCGCACTTAAGGAACAATGGGGACAGATTTATTTATCGTCTAAAAATGAGCAAACAAATCTATCCCTTTCTACTATTAGCGAGGCGTGTTAATCGCCAAAGTATCAAACTCAGAAAGATTCGACCGGTTTTTTGGTCTGCTCAACGAGCTTGTTCTCGTCAAGTTTCGGGAAGGAAAACTTGATCATGATGACCGATTCCTCGCCCTCGCCCGTGACAATCAGATCAGCCCCCCTGACATTCGCAGGCGCGGCTGCCATCAAACCAGAAACGCTAGGTGTCCCTTTGATCGAGGCGGCGCCCTCGATAAACGAATAGGTCAGATTATTGGCGTTTAGAGCGACACTTTCGTAGTTGGTGAGTTTAGCGGTGTACTCATCCTTACTTTTAGCTTTTGCCGCCAGATCGACAAGATCCAGCATGGACTTGCCGTCAGCCAGTGCGACCAGACCGAACGACTTGGCCAGCGCACCGATGGCACGCCCAAACAGTTCACGCTCATAGGGCGCGAAAAGGGAAACCATAATCAGCTTGTCACCGCTGAACACCAAGCCAGCGGTGAATTTCTGATCAATGAAATCCACGTCATCAATACACCGGGCGGGCGCGCCCACCTCTTCCGAGCAATCATAGTAATCGCCAGCCTCGGTGTATTTCGTGATTGGCGTGTCGTAGCCGTAGCTCTTGAACAGGTTGTCAGCTGCAACGGCACTCTGCATAGCGCCAACAAGGCCGCCCAGGCAAAGCACTAACGCATGGATTTTTTTCGACATGGATTCCGTTCCTACAAAGATGTGAATATTGATAGCCACATGCTATCAATCCTGCATTGGATTTGTCTCGCTCAATCCAATGCAGGTTGAGCAAGCTCAGCAGGTCCAGAAGTAGGACGCTGTAAACCCGCTCTGCCATTCCTGCCCCCAAGCCCCCTCCTCCCATTCCTGATAAACTCCCCCACCTCCCAGCCACACCGATTCCGTATCCCTAATGTCCCCTATTCCCGCCACACCCGCCCCACTCTCCCGCCGCTTCTCCGTCGCCCCAATGATGGATTGGACAGACCGCCATTGCCGTTTCTTCCTACGCCTCCTGTCGAAGAACGCCCTGCTCTACACCGAAATGGTCACCACCGGCGCGCTGCTCAACGGCGATCACGAGCGTTTCCTCCGTCACAACGAAGCCGAGCACCCTCTCGCGTTGCAATTAGGCGGTAGCGTTCCGTTGGATCTAGCCGCGTGCGCCCGCATGGCCCAAGACCACGGCTACGACGAGGTCAACCTGAACGTCGGCTGCCCAAGCGATCGGGTGCAAAACAACATGATCGGCGCGTGCCTGATGGGTCACCCGCAACTGGTGGCGGATTGTGTGAAGGCGATGCAAGACGCGGTGACAATCCCGGTAACGGTAAAGCACCGCATCGGCATCAACGGGCGGGACAGTTACGCGGAGTTGTGTGATTTCGTCGGCACTGTCCGCGATGCCGGGTGCACCAGTTTTACCGTGCATGCGCGGATTGCGATTCTGGAGGGGTTGTCGCCGAAGGAGAATCGCGACATTCCGCCGTTGCGCTATGACGTGGCGGCGCAATTGAAGGCGGATTTTCCGGGGTTGGAGATTGTGCTGAATGGCGGGATCAAGACAATGGAGGCTTGCCATGAGCATTTGCAGACGTTCGACGGTGTGATGTTGGGGCGTGAGGCTTATCACAATCCGTATTTGCTGGCGGAGGTGGATCAGCAGTTGTTTGGCAGTTCGGCGCCGGTGATCAGTCGGGCTGAGGCGTTGGCGCAGTTGCGTCCTTATATAGCCGAGCATTTGCTGGCCGGTGGGGCGATGCATCACATCACGCGGCATGTGCTGGGCCTGGGCACGGGGTTCCCGGGGGCGCGGAAATTCCGTCAGTTGTTGTCGGTGGATATCCACAAGGCCAAGGATCCGCTGGCGTTGCTGGATCAGGCGGCTGAGTTGCTTGAAGGTCGTTGATTGAAGTTTTGAGTGTGCGGGTGACGCATGAGCGTTGCCCGCTGTTTTGTTGTACTGACAGGATGTCTTTTGTTTATGCCCGCGTTTACTTTTTCTGCTTTCAAGCGTTTCACCCTCCTCGCTTTGTTCAGCTTCACTTCCGACGTTTATGCGCACTGCGATGGCTTTTGCATGGGCCGTACTGATACGCCGTGGGAGGTAACGCAGTTTTCCGGCTTCACCTTGGTGTCTTTAATCCTCGCACCTATTTCGTCTAGCCAGGAAACGACTGACAGTCACAAGCGTGTTTACTCCGCCGAGGAGCAAGAAGACGCGCGACTCTATCTGGCAAGCGACGGCATGCTGCAGGCCGCGTATTTCACGTCGGCCTTGCAGCGCTATCGCCAGGAGTCGCCGGATTCGGCGTTAAACGATCTCGCCGTTGCGGCGTTGATCAGCGCTCAGTGATCAGGCGGCCGCTGCTGCGGTCCAGTTGACCCAGCCAAACAGCCACGTTGCCAGAATCAACAAACCAAACGCGATCCGGTACCAGGCGAACGCGGCGTAGCTGTGGTTGGCAATAAACTTCAGCAAGCCGCGTACGGCAATCATCGCGAAGATAAACGCGGTGACGAAGCCGAGGGCGAAGACTGGCAAGTCGTTGGGCTGGAACAGGTCACGGTATTTGTAGCCGGAGTACACGGCGGCGCCGACCATAGTTGGCATGGCGAGGAAGAACGAGAATTCGGTGGCGGCTTTGCGCGACAGGCCGAAGAGCAGGCCGCCGATGATGGTCGAGCCGGAGCGCGAGGTGCCGGGAATCATCGCCAGGCATTGTACGAATCCGACTTTCAGTGCGTGAGACCAGCGCATGTCGTCGACGTGTTCGACGCTGATCACATGGCTGCGCTGTTCGGCCCACAACATGATGATGCCGCCGACGACCAGTGCCACGGCAACGGTGATCGGGTTAAACAGGTATTCGTGGATGGCGTCGGCGAACAATACGCCCAAGACCACGGCGGGCAGAAAAGCGATGAGCAAGTTGAGGGTGAAGCGTTGTGCATTACGTTCGGTGGGCAGGCCTTTGACGATTTCGAAGATCTTCGGTCGAAACTCCCAGACAACGGCAAGAATGGCACCCAGTTGAATAATGATGTTGAACGCCATGGCGCGCTCACCGCCGAATTCCAGCAAGTCGGCGACGATGATCTGGTGGCCGGTACTCGAGATCGGCAAGAACTCGGTCAGGCCTTCTACCGCACCTAATATCAACACCTGGAAAAGGGTCCAGAAATCCATTAATCCTCCGTCAGAGCGCTCTTGATGAGCGACCGGGTAATAACACTCAGGGGTTGAGTATCTGCAGTGAGACCATTGACATACATAAACGCAAAAGTTCATCAGCCACAAAGATTACGTCTTATTAAAAGACACACTCAAGCCATGTTAGTAATCGTCGGCTGACGAACTACGCAGAAAATATTTAGGCCTTTTTGCAGAAAAAAGTTGCTCTGACAATAAAGTGTGATCAATATCACATTATCCAGAGATGGCCAGACAGTGGCAGATGGACATAGACAAAGCCATCGCAATAAGCTCAAAATAGTGGCACCATTGCATATCGCCACCATCTAAGCAGTAGTTCACCCTTCCGAGAAAATCAACTAAAAGCTTGAAAAGCTTAATTATTGTTAGAAAACTCGGGAGCCACGTCTAAAAATCGCGTGAATGTTACCAATTGTCAGTCACAGATGAGAACCGGTGCTTTAACATCCCGATGTCAGCACTTAATTCGAGTCAATGCATGATGCTCTCAGCGAACTTAGCGACTAGAAGCCCGCGCCCGACAAACGACGAACCTGGTGTTCTTACTCTGGGTCGTACCCGTGGCGTGGCTGAACATTTCAAAGCGCTAGTCGCCCAGCATATACGTACCGATATGGCGCTCGAAGCCAATGCGTACACTAGTGCATATCAGTTGAATGAACAGTCTGGTTCGTATCGAGCGATCTTCCTGATTATCGACAGCCCACAGGCCCTCGAAGACAATCTGGCGCTGGTCGAGAACCTGCGCAGCGACAACTTGAAGCCGATCATTTGCGCGGTCATCACCGGTCGCGGCGCCTTCAACAAGATCAAATATTATCTGGCTGGCGCGGATGTTTGTATCAAGCTCAATACCCTTTCCGAGGATGGCGCCGAGTTGCTGGGCGAGTTCTTCAACAGTGAAGAATGGCAACGCGATATCGATCTGACGCTTGATCCGACCCGTATCTGCCTGATGGGCACCAGCAAGAAACTCGACATCTCGTTTGCCGAAATGAAGATCCTCGAAGCCTTCGCGCAAACCAGCAATCACATTCTGAGCCATGATGAAATCGCCAGCATCATGGGCCTCAACGCCAATTTCTACGACCCTCGAGCACTGGAAAAATCAATCAGTCGCTTGCGTGGAAAAATCAAGGACATGTATGGTACAAACGCGATTCAGAGCATTCGCGGCTATGGCTATCGCCTGCTGCGGGGTCTGATATCGACTGCCTGACTCTCGGGCAGCCATCCCATTTGCATACGTACGAAGGATCGTCTAATGCAACCATATAGCTCCCGTTCTGCTTCACGCCTGTTTGAAATCAAGCAATTGAATGAGCGCGACAACACGACCCATAACAATAAAACTCCATAACATAGCAGCAGATCGAGTGGAATTTATCGAGGGCCAATCTTGGGCCCAGACCCTGCCTATCGATTACTTCCGAGGAAGTCATTGCTCGCCTGCCGATTTATCTTTTAGCCAATTTTGGTATGTATTCAGGAGAGAGACATGGAAACTAGTACAACCCTCCCAAGGAAATATTTTGTTGTCGTGACTCACAGTACAACGTCGCAACGCGAACTGGAGAGCATGCTGTCCAGTGAACGTTTCAATTCGTTTGAAGGGGTTGATTCGCCCTCTTCCGCTCCAATGGTGATGGAGTTCACATATCCAGGCATCAGTCGCAAAAACGCCCCGCGCAGTATCGAACATGATACTCAGCGAATATTGGCCACGCTCGAGTCCGAATGGCGCGCAGCGCAATCGGCTAATCCTTTCCAGAATGTCCCGGCCATTACCGGGGAAACCCGCAACATGCCACCTGCCGTTGAAGGTGATATGCCCGGCAATGAAACCTGGCATCTCGACCCTGATCAGGGTGCACTGGTCAAAGAAGGTGTCGAAATCAGCCTGACTGGCCTGGAAACAGCACTGGTCAGGAAAATGCTCACCCATGAAGAGCGTGTTGTCAGTCGTGACGAGCTGATTCTCAGCATCGGCCGGGAGCCGGAACAATATCGCGGCCTGGAGATGTGCCTGAGTCGCCTGCAAGACAAGTTCAAAAGCGCCAGTCATGGCGAACGACTGTTTCGTGCCGTCAGAAACCGCGGTTATTGCCTGATACAGGAAATCGTCGCGTAACCTCGCAAGACCTCCACGAACAGAACAAACAGAAAAAAGTGCGATTACAAAAACAACAAGAGCACTCTGTTTGATTTCATCTTCCTCCTTGATTTGAACACTCCCTGCCTCCACCCTCCAACAGTAACAAATACAACATCATTTATTCACCCCCTCCTCTGCGACCTTTTCTAACACTCTTATATTTAATTATTAAAAAGTTGGCACTGTGCCATCTTGTTAGAACTCGTCAGACACCATTCCCGGCAATAACTTAGTCTATTGACTGACGACAGTTCGGCATATCGATGTTGTTACCTCAGGACACTCGTTAGAACAAAAACAATAAGTCTGCATAACAACTCGGTTTTCAACTGTTGAAACCTGAATGGACGTCTTTTGGGGATACCGTATGGATCTTTCTCTAAGTATCAATCGAAGCACAGGCCTCAAGGGACTGACCTTTTGGGGCCAATGGGCGCTGGCACAGGGCTTTGTGGTGACGCTGTTGTTCATACTCGCTGAGCAGCACACCGGGACGGTCGCGTTTTACTACCGGATGTGTGCAACGCTGGCGGTACTGGCGTCGGTGCCGGCTTATACGTTTAGCGGTGTGTATCGCAAGCGTGACAATTACCTCACCGGTCTCGGTCGACTGTTTATGGGTTGGTCGATGACCATGGCGGCGCTGGCGTGCATCGCCTTTGTCTGCCAGGCCGATGAGCTGTTTTCACGACAGGTGATTCTGAGCTGGGCGGTGTATGGCTTCCTTGGTCAGGCGTTTCTGTACGCTCCGCTGCATGCGTTTTCCAAGTACTACCAACGTTCGCGTAAAAGCGAACACAAGACGCTGATCGTCGGCACCGGCGAACTGGCGTTGGGTCTGGCGAAGAAGCTCAGCCAACTGGAAAACCTGCCTTTGGTAGGTTTGGTCAGCAATGGTGATGTGTCTGCGCTGGGTTCGGATGCACCGCGCGTGGTTGGCGATCAGGAGCAACTGCTGGAGCTGATCGAGGCGCATGACATTCGCCGCTTGTATATCACCCTGCCGCTGTGTGAAGCCGCGAAAATCGAGGCGATTTATGGTGACTTGCTAGGAGCCAACGTTGATGTGGTGTGGGTGCCGGACTTGAACAGTCTGACCCTGCTCAATCACTCGGTGAAAGTCGTGGACGGTCTGCCGGCGATCTACTTGAACGAGAGCCCGTTGACCAGCCGCCCTACTGCTGCTTTGAGCAAGAGCCTGGTCGAGAAAACCGTGGCGTTTCTGGCGATCATCGCGCTGAGTCCGATCCTGCTGATCATTGCGTTGGCGGTGAAGATCAACTCGCCCGGCCCGGTGTTTTTCAAGCAGGATCGTCATGGCTGGAACGGCAAGGTGATCAAGGTGTGGAAGTTCCGCTCGATGCGTGTTCACGATGACCGTGATGTGAAGCAGGCCAGCCGTAATGACTCGCGCATTACCGCAGTCGGTCGCTTCATCCGCCGCACTTCGCTGGATGAGTTGCCGCAACTGTTCAACGTGCTGCAAGGGCACATGGCTCTGGTCGGCCCACGCCCGCACGCCGTCGCGCACAACAACTACTACTCGGGGAAAATCCTCGCGTACATGGCGCGTCACCGGATTAAACCGGGGATCACCGGCCTGGCCCAGATCAGCGGCTGCCGCGGTGAGACGGACACCATCGACAAGATGCAGAAGCGTGTCGAGATTGACCTGCAGTACATCAACAGTTGGTCGTTGTGGCTGGACCTGAAGATCCTGGTGAAGACACCGTTTACGTTGCTGTCGAAGGATATTTACTGAGGTTTGAAGCTGTATACCGCAAGGGGACGAAAGTCCCCTTTTTTGTGTCTGGGATTTGGGGATGGAATCGGATCTTGGATGGATGCAAAAACTGTGGGAGCTGGCTTGCCAGCGATGGCGGTGGGTCAGCCAATAACAATATTGAATGTGCCGACCTCATCGCTGGCAAGCCAGCTCCCACAGGGATTCGGGATTGGCTCGGGATTTGTGGCGTGACAAATAACCAATGTAGGAGTGAGCCTGCTCGCGATGGCGGTGGGTCAGGCATCAGGGATGTCGGCTGGTCGAACGCTATCGCGAGCAGGCTCACTCCTACAGGGGATTTTTGGCTGGTTCGGGATTTGTGGCGTGACAAATAACCAATGTAGGCCTTCGCCTGCTCGCGATGGCGGTGGGTCAGGCAACAGGGATGTCGACTGTACGGACGCTATCGCGAGCAGGCGAAGGCCTACAGGGGATTTGTGGTTGGCTCAGGCCTTGTGGCTAGACACATAACCTGTGGGAGCTGCGGTGCGACGATTCGACTTGCCAGCGATGGCGGTGGGTCAGCCAATATCAATCTTGAATGTGCCGACCTCATCGCTGGCAAGCCAGCTCCCACAGGTTTCAGAGGTGTTTCGGATATCTGCGCTTACTCGGTAATCTTCTCGAAATTCCGATAGAACATATCCCCTTCCCGGCTATCGGTCATCGAGTGCAATTGGTAGCCGCGATTCAGTCGCGCACCACCGTCACGGGTCAGTGGGGCCCAGACCAGGTTGGCGCGGCGCATGGTCGACATGCTCATCATTTCGTCGAACGGGATCGACAGGTAGATGCCTTTGTCGAAACTACCTTCGCCATACTCCGCGCTGCCCGCCGTGGTGATCGTCGCCCACGCACCGAAACGCACGCCGTTGAAAAACTCGCGCGAGATGTCCAGCGTGCCGCCCCAGTCTCCGGCCAGATAACGCCCGACGCTCACCGCCGCCAGCGTATCGAACGGCAGATCGGTATACGCCGTGACATGCCCGGTCACTACCGAGTAATCGCGCAGCGCAAAGCCTTGATCGAAATCACGCTGCCGCACCCAGTTCAGATCCGCGGCCACCGACCAGCGCTCACCGGTCGGGCGGAACAACACCTCACCGCCGACACCGGCAAACATCGACTCCAGATAACCGCCATACACCATGCCGTACCAGTCTTTATCCAGCTGCTCGGCATGGCTGACCTGGAACAACGGCATGGTCGTGTTGGATGTGGTCAGATACTGGCGCAAATCCGTGCGCACACGCGGCAAGCCGCTCGGCGCGTCGTAGGTGAATTTGTCGAAGTTGTTGGCCAGGTTGGCACTGAGCAAGCCGCTCCACCAGGTGTTGCGATTGAAGCGGTATTCGGCGTCGGCATCGGCGCTCAATTGATAGAGCAAGCCATCCGGACCGCCAACGTTCTGCTTGAAGCCCAATCCCACGCCATAACTGAAATGCTGCGGCGCTTCGGTGTAGAGAGTTTTCTCGTTGTGCGGCATCGCCGGGTTGATCTCGGTGGTGCGGTGCAACGACTGCAAAGGCTCCTCGTTGTTGATCACTTCGCGGAAGGTCTGGCGCGGCACGCTGGTTTCTTCCAGCGGCAAGTCATAGCGCTTGTTGACCACGGTGAACCAGTCGATGTCGTCGTTGACGCTGTTGTCGAGAATCCGGCTCGCCCGCCCGACAGCCTTGGACGAATGGAAGTAACGCTGCTGCTCGCCATACACAATCAGTTCGGAATCACGCTGGGCAATGCGCTCGACCTTGTAGCCGGCGTTCTGCTGCAAACGCTGCGAGACGTTGGCCCAGTTGACCTGATCCATCGCCGTGGTCGGTGCCTTCGCCGGCAGCGGTTCCGGGGTCGGATCGTAAGTCTTCGCCGGTGCCTTGCGGCTGACGAAATTAGTGTGGAAGGTCACGCCGAACATCGCCGTGTTGCCGCGCTCCCACGCCGCGCTGACATCGACCGAATCAGTCACCTTGAACACTGCGCCAAGGTTGATCGGCGAGTCCTGTTTGATCTCGTTGTCCTTCGGCTCGTGCTTGTAGTCGTTGCCTTCGAATTCGAGTTTCAGGCTGAGGCGATCCCACGGCGTCTGATAGCTCACACCACCGAAGAACGACGGTCGACCGCGAAAGTACGAACCCGAGTTGACGTCACCGGTGCCCTCCAGGGCCGGTCGGGTATCGAAGCGATCGCTGACGTAGCCCAACGGGTTGTCGATATCGCCGCGATTACCCAGGTAACCCCAGGCAATCCCGGCGCTGAAATCGAAATTGTCGTAACGCTTGTTGGCGACGAAAAATTCACTGGAGAACAAACCGGTACCGCCGATGTCTCGAAAGCCCAGGGCCACGTCGGGCAACCAGTGACTTTCCTGCCACAGCCGGACTTTGACGTCGACCGCCTTGTCCTTATAGCTTTGACTACCGCTGAGGGCCTCCGAGCCGTACGGCCGGTTGGTGATCGCGGTGTAGCGAAACGAGCCTTCGAGCCAGTCCAGCGGCTGCAACGACACGCTGTAGCGACTGTACGGATCGGTGCGGTTGGCGTTGACGCTCAACTCGCCGGCCGGGGCCATGCGCGCGGTCGGCGTCTGCAACAGACCGGTGCCACCGAAGTCATTCTGGGTAATGCGCGGCTCTGCATGAGCCAAACCACACGGCAATAACAACACAGCTGCAAAACGTAACTTCAACGAACCACCTCGGCCAGCTGCGTGGCAATAAATTCAGCCAACTGCTGATTCAGCTCAGGGATAGGCGGATCAAGATCATCATTTTTCAACGGCACCAGAATCTTGCTGCCGGCCACCGGAAACTGCCCGGACTCGCGATTCCAGTGGGCAATGCCGACGCGCCGCGACACGCCGTTGGGCTGGATCAGCCACAGGTAATCGGCTTCGGCATCGTTCAGGATCGAACAGCCCTGCAAATACTCACGGGCCTCCTGCAACGGCTGATACGGCAAGTGGCACGGCTCGGCGACGGCACCGAGCACTTGCACTTCGTCGACACGCTTCGGATAGATCAGACGATCGCCGTCATCGAGGCGAATGTTGCGCGCGAAGCCGACTTCCAGCGCCACCGGATCGAGATCGGCAATCTGCCGTCCGGTCACCGGCATCCGCCGCACTTCTTCGGCAATACGCTGCGCCAGCGCCGCCCGACTCGGCAGATCGAACAGCATCGACATGCGCTGCAGCACATCCAGATCAAACAACACGCCGACCTTCAGCCGCGTTTGCTCCTCGATCAGCGACTGACGCAGCAACCCGCCCGCCAGCCAATAACCTTCGGCATTCGGCACGGCTTCGCTGATCACATCGAGCAAGCGCCCGCCGGCTGGTAACGCGACCGGCCCGGGATTGGCGACATCGCCCGACACCGTGACGGCCGCCTGACTCACACTCGCGACCAGCAACAAGCTCGCCGATAACATTTTCAGGCGCATCACGGCAGGTGCCTGCGATCAGGGGTCAGTTGCACAACCTTGACGCGTAACTGCGAGGTCAGTTGCTGCTCGCTCTGCAAAATGAAACCGTCACGCGGATCGACCCAGTAACGATTGGTCGCGCTCAGGCCGATGGCCGGGGCATCAATCTGCTCATCGACACGCAGCACGGTGTATTCCTTGTCGAGAATCTGCAGGGTCTGTTCCGAGCGACGGGAGAAGCGGCTGTTGACGATCACCCCGACTTCCTGGCCCTTGTAGAGATCGATCCAGCGCCGCGTGGTGAAACCGTCGGCGACGTGATGCAGACCTTGTTTGAACGGTGAGTCATCGGCCAGCCGCGTGCCATCGAGATCGCCTTCCAGACCCAGACCAATGCTGCGCACGGCGAGGCCATTGCGCAGCAGCAGAACCTGTTTGCCCGAGGCGACCCAGAACTGCAGGTCTTCGCGCTCGCGCACCAGCGCCAGCACCCCGGAGCCGGACGGCGTGGTCAGTTTCAGTTGCGGGTAGTTGACCCCGGCCACTTCAGCTGCCGACACGTCGACTTCATCCGGGCCGACGACTGCCGCTTTAAGGTTGTTCAACGAAGCGCTCATCAACGGGTTACAGCCGCACAGCAATGAGGCCGCCATCAGGCACAGGCCAACTTTCAAAATGTTCAAAGTCGGCGACCTTATTTGCTGTTGTTACTGTATTCGCTCCAGTTCTTCGCAGCGGAAGCACCGGTGCCGACAATCGATGCCGACGGCACCAACTGACTGATCAAACGGTTCCAGCGAGTCACGTTGGCAGGCCCGACATACACCACGTCCTGCGGGCGGACTTCGAAGTGCGAAGCGAGCGCCATGGCAGTCGGCGATTCAGCTTCCAACTGGTAGATCTTCGCCGGCTCGACATCGAGGTTTTCCACGCCACGAATGACGTACACCGCGTTGCCATTGGAGGTGGTCTGGCTCAAGCCGCCGACCGAACCGAGCACATCGGTGAGGTTCATCGTCGCGGTCTTGAAACTCAACGCGCGCGGCTGGTTGACCTCGCCCATCACGTAGATGCGCTTGTTGTCGTTGTACGGCAGATACAGCTGATCGCCGCCCTTGAGGAAGACGTTCTGCAACTCGGAATCCTGCTGATTGAGCGAGTCGAGGTTGAGCGGATACGTGCGGCCGTTGCGGGTCAGCAACAGCCCGGACAAATCGGCATTGTTGGTATCGATGCCGGCCGAACCGAGGGCTTCGACCACGCTCAGCGGATTGGTCGAAATCGCTTGCGGGCCGGCCTTGGCCACCGCGCCAGTGACCACGACTTTCTGGCTGGCAAAACGCAACACCGCGACATCCACCTGCGGCTCGGCAATGAATGCCGACAGCCGCTGTTCAATGTCCGAGCGCAGTTGCTGGATGGTCCGGCCGGTGGCCTGGACTTCCTTGATGAACGGGTAATAGAGCGTGCCATCGGAGCGCACCAGACGGCCGTTGGCATCGATCTGTTGTTGCGCGCCGGACGGGGCCGTCAGCTCGGGGTGATCCCACACGGTGATGTACAGGACATCGTTGTTGCCGATGCGGTATTCGGCCGGGGTCGCCAACAACTCCGGCGGCAGCGACTCACGCTTTTGCGTGGCACGGTTCATGGCGATCAGCTTGGGCGTGATCGGAATCAGCTCGACCCGGCTGCTTTCGCTGGCGCCCTGGCGGGTGATGCTGCCGGTGCTGAGGTATTGACCGGGGGAAAACATGCAACCTTGCAAAGCGAGACTTGCCAACATTAAAAGATAAACACTACGAGTCATAATGGCACTACGCTATTCAAGGGCGAATCCAAAAACAAAGTCACCCGACTTGCGTCGGGCGACCTTGTACTGCACTAACAGAACTTCCTGTTAGTTATGCGTGCCGGTGGTACCGGTGGTACCCGTCGTACCGGTGGTACCGCCGTTGGCACTGCCACCGCTGTTAGACGCCGCTACAGCACTGGCAACCATTGCAGTACTGGCTGCGGGCGCTTGAGAAGCCGCCACGTTGCCACCTACATTGGTTACCGCTGTCAGCGGTGCTTCAGCGGCGGCAGCCCAGTTGCTCAACATCGTCAACAGGGCAACTGCCATCACTTTTTTCATATCAACTCCTTTCTAACATTCGACCTGTTAAAAAACCGGCCTGAGTTAGCGGTGGTGAGTTCAAGTCCGCAAAAAGCGCGAACATGATCCGTCGTTCTTTCACAGTCTTACCCAACTGATAAAAGTCGAACGGCAGGTTTATATCTACGGACTTGCAAAAGGCATTGCCAGTGTAATTTCCCGACGTTATCTAACAACCTGACTGAAAATAACATTGAGTTAAATGGCCATCATCGCAAGTAGCCTTTGGGATGGTTCGATTGCCAGCGCCAAGTGTCAGTGACCATATCCTGCAAGTTGCGCGTGGCTTTCCAGCCAAGTTCCTTCGCAGCCTTGGAGGCGTCGGCCCAACTCTCGGCGATATCCCCGGAACGGCGCGGCATCATCCGGTAAGGCACCGGTTGCCCGCAGGCCTGTTCAAACGCTTGGAGCACTTGCAGCACGCTGTAGCCATCGCCCGTGCCAAGGTTCCAGGTATGAATGCCGGTGCGTCCGGAGATCGACTGCAACGCCTTCAAGTGACCGTCCGCCAGATCGACGACGTGGATGTAATCGCGCACGCCAGTACCGTCGACAGTCGGGTAATCGTTGCCGAAGATCGACAACTCTTGCAGGCTGCCGACCGCCACCTGACTGATGTACGGCACCAGATTATTCGGGATGCCGTTGGGGTCTTCGCCCATATGGCCGCTGGCGTGGGCGCCGATCGGGTTGAAGTAGCGCAGCAAAGCAATGCTCCAGCGCGGCTCGGCCAGGCTCAGGTCACGCAGCACGTTCTCGACGATCAGCTTGGACTGGCCGTAAGGATTGGTCGGATTACCAGTGGGGAAATCCTCGCGGATCGGCATCTGCTCAGGCTCGCCATACACCGTGGCCGACGAGCTGAACACCAGCCGAAACACCCCCGCTGCCGCCATTGCCTGGCACAGATTAATGCTACCGCTGACGTTGGTCTCGTAGTACTCGAGCGGTTTGCGCACGCTTTCGCCGACCGCTTTCAGACCGGCAAAATGCAGCACCGCGTCGATGTTGTGCTCACGGAAAATCCGGTCGAGCAGTGCCCGGTCACAGACATCGCCGCGGATCATCCAGGCACTCTTGCCGCAAATGCCCTCAACCGCGTGCAACGATGCTTCGCTGCTGTTACAAAGGTTATCCAGTACGACAACTTCATAACCTGCTTCAAGTAGAGCAAGTGTGGTGTGCGAGCCGATATAGCCGGCGCCACCCGTTACCAGAATCTTCATAGCGCGATCCGTCTTTGAATGAGTGACAAGTAGCGTGTCAAGCCTGATTCATTGAAGATGTGTCACAATCCACACAAACAAGGCGACAACAACCGAAAACAAAACTAGTTCAATGACTGGCAATAAATATTTTTGCAGGTCACACTGTATTGCCCGCTACTTATTAGCACTCCCTGTGCACTCATCACTATCAACAGATACCGACTAAAAATAACTAACAACGCACTTACCGACATCTCATAACATTGTCGTGTTTTACCGTCACGAGCATTTGCCATTAATAACCTGACTCAGGTATTAAAGTAAGCCTTCAATCCAACATTGAAACTTGTACGCCCTTTATTAGTGCGCGCATCTGTCGCCTGTGTTCCATGACTGTCCAGGATACTTTTATGATTCGTAAATGTTTGTTCCCCGCTGCCGGCTACGGCACGCGTTTCTTGCCGGCCACCAAAGCCATGCCTAAAGAGATGCTGCCAATCGTCAACAAGCCGTTGATCGAATACGCCGTTGAAGAAGCACGGGACGCCGGCCTGCAACACATGGCCATCGTCACCGGTCGCGGCAAGCGTGCGCTGGAAGACCATTTCGACATCAGCTACGAACTCGAACACCAGATCCGCGGCACCGAGAAAGAGAAATTCCTCGCCGGCACCCGTGAGCTGATCGACACCTGCACCTTCTCCTACACCCGTCAGGTGGAAATGAAGGGCCTCGGTCACGCGATTCTCAGCGGTCGTCCGCTGATCGGCGACGAACCCTTTGCCGTGGTGTTGGCCGATGACCTGTGCCTGAACCTCGAAGGTGACGGAGTACTCACGCAGATGATTGAGCTGTACAAGAAATTCCGCTGCTCGATCGTCGCCATCCAGGAAGTCCCGGCCGACCAGACTCACAAGTACGGCGTGATTGCCGGCGAACTGATGTCCGACGGCATCTATCGGGTCAACAACATGGTGGAAAAACCGGCCCCGCAAGATGCACCGTCGAACCTGGCGATCATCGGTCGCTACATCCTCACTCCGGACATCTTCGACCTGATCGCCGACACCCAACCGGGCAAGGGCGGCGAAATCCAGATCACCGACGCGCTGATGAAGCAAGCGCAGAACGGCTGCGTGCTGGCCTACAAGTTCAAAGGCCTGCGCTTTGACTGCGGTGACGCCGAGGGCTACTTGCAGGCGACCAATTTCTGCTACGAAAACGTCTATCTCAAGGGCCGCTGAGACGGCTCCCTTCACTCAACGAGGCCACCATGAACATTGCACAACATTCCGTAGAGATTGAACGCGAGGTGGGTAACCTCGGGGTGATGAGCTGGCTGTCACGCCATCAGCCGTTGCCCAGCGCCAACGAGTCCTGGCTGGGCACGATTCTGCTGGTGGAGCGGATTGGCGTGTTTCCCGCGTCCGGGGACATTCGCCGGCCGCTACGCGATCCCTATCCGCTGCTCGCGCATTTGAAAAAGCTGTACGGCGAGCAGGCGCTGGAGATGGATGACAGTGATGGGCTGAAGGTGATCTTCAGCGACTGGCGCTTTCGCGTGCGGATTTGCTGTAACGACCCGGCGATCATCATCAACGTGGAAACCCGTTGTGATACACGGTTGATGCCACAGAAGATTGCGGAGTTGCTCGAGCAGGTCGACGCCTTCGAATAACTCCCCTCACCTGATCATTCCCACGCTCTGCGTGGGAATGCATCCAGTGACGCTCTGCGTCACCCAGCGAAGGGACGCGGAGCGTCCCGGGCGGCATTCCCACGCGGAGCGTGGGAACGATCACCGCTCTGAGGTTTGCGTGTCATTTAGGGGCGGCGTCGCAACGATCCTTGGCGCCCATGATCCAGCCATAAAAGTAATCGGCAATCACTTTCCCGCCTGTGGCCGGCAGTGGATGAATCTTGTCCGGGCCAATCATCGCCGCCGCGTAGCGTTTAACGTCCGGCCCGAACGCGCATTGCAGGTTGGCATACCCCAGATGCTGCTCGCGCGCCCACGGTTCAAGCACCTGCGCATACGCTGACATCGGGTAAGCACTGGAGCGCGTGGTGTCCTGACGCATGATCAGGTTGATGCTCGCCTGCGGTTGAATCTCGCGCAGCATGCCCACCAGCCCCTGAACGTTCTGCAAATACTGCGCTGGCTTCACGCCAAACCCCTGATCGTTACCGCCGAGCATGATCAGGTAAACATCAGCGGGGATCTTCGACACGGCAGCTTTCCACTGCACCTGCCATTGCGGATCCTTGTGATAGAAATCTGCAGACGCTGCGCCCGATGCCGCCAGCTTCGAGACACGAACGCCGTTCTGATCGTTGCTCATCCACAGGCCGAACAACGTCGGTGCGCCCTTCACCACTTCCAGTTTGAAGGACCAGTCTTTCGCTGCAGACAGGCCTGCCAATGGCACTTCCTGAACCCCCGCACCTGTCAGCGTCATGGGCTGCCAATCTTCTGAAGGTGACCAGCGGTAACGGATCTCGGAGGATTCGCCTGTGCCCAGGTAAAGCAATTTCGCCTGAGTAACCGCCGTATCGATGCGCGGCGTCGGGTTGGCATCCACTTGCAGCCAAGCGCCGGGCCGGCCTGTTACCGTGCGACTGTCCGGACTCGCCTGGCCCAGGTCTGAAACCTTCCAGTCGCCGCCAAAGTACTTGTCACTGCTGCGGGTGTATTTGAAATGCGTGCCGCCCAGCGCGGCACCGTGGTTGAAACCGACGTAACCCGGCCCGGCAAAACCGACCTCCCCGGCCACGCGTTGCACCAGTTTGTTCAGGTAGAAATCCTGCCCGGCAGTGTAGCTGTCACCGATTACCGAGACTGACAACACCTTGCCGGCCTTGCCTTCACGCCACTGGGCAAAACGCTCGCGGGCATCGCCCACCTGAACCACCGACGCTGCGACGGGTTGCGCATCATCTACTGCCACCATGCAAAATTTCCTTCAGTCTGGAATGGCCCACTGGATGCTTGGGTGTACAGAGATCAACTGTAGGAGTGAGCCTGCTCGCGATTGCGGTCCATCCAATACAAATGCATTGACTGACACAACGCTATCGCGAGCAGGCGAAGGCCTACATTTAACGCGATCATCCTCTAAATCTGTGTACACCGAGAAAACCTGTGGGAGCTGGCTTGCCAGCGATAGCGGTGGGTCAGGCAACAAATTTGTATCTGACCCGACCCTATCGCTGGCAAGCCAGCTCCCACAGGGATGGTGTGACTTACAGGGATGATTGGGTCTGCACCACCGGGGTGGCAGGCACCAAGGGTTTCTTCTTCGCCGCCCGCTCCCCAAGAAACAACACCGAAGTGAAATTGAACCGGCTGAAAATCATCGACAACACCACCGGCCCGAGCAAGCCACAACTCAAGCCGCCGAGCACCAGCAGGCTTTCATCCTTCACCCCCAACCGTCCCAGTACAAACCGTGACGTTGCCGCAAACAGCACATGAAACAGGAAGATCGCATAGGAATAACCACCGAGCCAGGTCAGCGCCTTCGAGCGCATATCACTCGACAGCAAGGCGATGCACGACACGCAACCGACAGTCAGACCGATCAAACTGCGACGATCAACAATCAACTCGCGATCAATCGCCGCCACATACAACAGCGTCAACGAGATCAGTACAAACACCAGCGGCCCGATCACCTTGAAGCGCTGTTTCAGCGCGTCGACATTCTCCTGGCCAATCATCCCCGCGACAAAAAACGGCAGCAGATAAATCGCGCCGTTAATTCCGAACGCATCGAACTTGAACGGCGGCAGCAGAAACAACAGCGCCGCAAACGCAAACAGCCCATACAAGCGCGTCGCCGAACGCAACATCCCGCGCCACTCCAGCAGCCCGACGAACATGAAAATGATGAACACCGCCTGCAGGAACCAGAAGTGGTTGATCGGCACCCAGAACGACAACAACGCGTCGATCACCCCGACATCCTTGTTCACCCCCGGCCCCACCGCTTGCAACACCGAGAACGGTACACCGACGCAAAACAGCGGCACGATCAAGCGGCGCACCTTGCCGCTGAAGAACGCGGAAAAGTCATTGCCGCGAATTTTGTAGATCGAATAGATGTACCCGGAAATAAACGTGAACAGCGGCATACGCACGTACACCATCGAATCGGCGATCACCCGGAACGGCGAGCCGATATCGATCTTCAGCCCGCCGCCCAGCGGTCCGATGACGTGATAGAGCACCAGCAACAGGCACGCCAGCCCGCGCAGGGTTTCAATCTCCAGGGACTTTTTCTTGCTCGACATAAAGCACCTGCCTCAATTCAGAATTCGTGATTCAACCTGCACCGGTTTGTTCGCCCGCAGCATCAAGCCCAGGCCCACGAACAACACCGGCACCACCATCGAGAAGTGCCGGGCGAAGGAGCCGAAGTCCGGCTCGAACAGGCCTTGCACCAGCAGAAACGCCAGCGGGATCGCGATCAGTTCCTTGGGTTTGGTCTGGATCGGCGCGCCTTTGTAATCAGTCGAGGTGATGACTTTGAACAGCAGCAACGCGGTCATGATCATCAGTGCGACGAAGATCACCTGGCCTGGCCCGGACAGCAAAATCAGCTCCACCGGAAACGACAAGCGAAAGAAGATGATCATCGAGTCCAGCGCCTGCGAAACGAAGTCGCTGCCGCTGAGCCACGACACGATCAACGATTTCGAGCCCTCCTCGCCCGCCGTGCGCAACTCGTTGTTACTGGCGCGAATCGATGACACCGGAAAGCCCAGGGCGATCTGGATCGACATCGCCACAGCGAGGTAGAACAGGAACAACATCAGGAAGAAGGTCGTGCGCGACACGTACTTTTTCATCACGCAGACGCCGACCCACGACAGCGAAAACAGAATCCAGTAAGGCCGGATCAGCACGCCGTAGATCACTGCCGAGAGAAAAAAACCGCCGCGATATTTGCGCGTCAGCGAGCTGAGCAGAATGCTCAACACCGCCACCGACACAATGATTTCCTTGGTCAGGTTCTCCAGGAAAAACGAGCGCACAATCCCCCACAGACACAAGGTGCCGAAGATCGCCAACGGCATGCGCCGAAACACCACCACCGGAATCGCCGTGAGGAAAAAATTACAGAACATGCCGTAGGCCCAGGCATTGGTCAGGTTGATCCCGGTGGGCCGTAGCAGGAATGCCGAACACTCGTAGGACGAGCGATCCGGCGAGAACGGGTTCCAGAAGTTGCAGTTGTCGGCACGCGCGTAAGACGACCACAAGGTCATCGCATCAGGACCCGGATCACGCGGGATCAGCAGCGGCATGGCCACTGACAGAAACAGCCCGGTGAAGAGGATCAGGAACGACACATACGAATCGAGTCGCTTGCCACGAAACTCGATGCACGGCAGCTTCAGGCCCATGACAATGCGGCCTTTTTCGCCTGGGTCGCACGGGTCAGCACAGCAATCACCACAAGCTGCACGATGATCGCGAAGACATTGCCCCACGCCGCGCCGTAAATCGAATAATGCTTGATCAGCAGATAGCTGACCGGCACTGACACCAGCAGGCAAATCGCCGCACTGGCCAGCGACACCCGACTGTTTTTCGAGGCAATCAAACCGCCCCAGACAATGTCGCCAATCGCCCGTAAGGCGAAGGAAAAAATCAGCACGCCAAGAATGCCGTTATCCGGGCGCGGCACGCTGGTAGCGACGTAATCGAGAACCACGTTGAAAAACACATAGATCGCCACCGCCACCGCCGCCGACACCACCAGCGAGCGCATGACCCACTTGTTGATGAACAGTTGCTTGACCGTGAACGGCTGTTGATCCGCCTGAAAACGCTTGGCCAACAGCGGAATCCCGACCACCGCCACCACCGCGTAAGACAACGCCTGCAAGGTGTTCGCCGCCGACCACGCGTACACGTATTGACCCAGTTTGGCGTACGGTTCGAGGTCGGCGATCAGAAACCGCTCGGCGTACTGACTCAAGGCGATCAACCCGGTGCCGAGGTAAAACGGTAATCCCGCTTTCCACACGGCGGCGGTGGCCAGTGTCCCGGCTTCTCGGCCGTGATGAACGTTCACCACGATCAAGTATCCGGCGATGATCACCAGTACGTTGGCGGCGACCCACAGCCACAACACGCTGGCGATTCCCGAGACCCAACCGAGCATCATCCCGCCTACCGCCAACACCGCCCACAGGCCGGTCTTGATGAAAAACAGCAGCGCGCCGGCCGTGGCTTTCTGCGCGGAAAACACGAACGAGTTGATCTCGAACGACAGGTGCTCAGTGAGCAACACCAAGGTCACGCAGAGAATCAGCGTGGCGGTCGCTTCGACTGTCTGGAACAGCGAATAAATCAACACCGTTACCACTGACAGCACCAGCCCCACTGCCAGATACAGCAGCAGGACTTTGTCGACCACGCGGCGCGAACTGCCGCCGACGCTGATCAAGCGATTGATCTCGGAACTGAAACCGACGCTGTAGAACTTCGACGCAATCAGCGACGCCGCGACCACCACACCGTAAAAGCCCAGCGCCTCATAACCGAGGTAATGGGTGATCGCCAACACCAGCAAAAACTTCGCGCCTAACGCTCCGCCGCGAAGCAGCAGCCGAAATATCATCGAACGACACCCTTGATGATGTCGTCCATGGCCACGGTTTTCGCTTCGATTTCACGGCAGGTGTCAGTCAGGCGCTTGCCGAAATCCGACAGTGCATTCGGCGCGTAAACCGTGTTGATGATGGTGTCGACATTGATGTCGCCGCCGTTGATTACCCAATCTTCCACGCCCATGTCCTGATAGGCGCCGAAGCCTTTGCGTTCATAGCTGATGTGGTACGCCGGCACCCCGGAGAGCAGCGATTCGATGGCGCCGTGCAGACGCACGGAAATCACCAGGTCCGGTTGATACTTGGCAATCGTCGCCTTCAACGACAACAAGTCTTCGCTGATGCCCAGTTCGCGATAGAACGCACCGTCATCGTTACCGCGTACCGCGCTCTGTACGGCGCAAACCACTTTGCTTTTGTTCTTCAAACGCTGCAGCAGCAACTTCAGATTGGCCACGTAAGCGACTTTCTTTTCCTTGCTCCACTCCGGCGGCTTGCGCAGTACCACGCACACGGTGGCTGGCGAAGACGCGCAGCGGGTGAATTTTGCTTGCTGGAGGATTTTGCTCGCCAACGACTGCACAGCCAGATCCGGTGCGCGGTAGACGTTGGCGCAGGCATCGAAAATCGCCGAAGAGCGATTGTCGCGGACGAACACCGCATCAGCACTGGCGTAGTGCTCGACGATCTTGCTGCTCTCACCGTGGAACGGGCCAATGCTTTGCGGCAGGTACACCGACGGCACTTTGCTGAGGATCGCGGTTTCCAGTTGTTTGGCGTGGCCGAGTTTCAGCTTGATGTGTTCGAAAGCACTTTTCGAGCGCATGTAGCCGCCGCCGACACCGACGATCAGGTCGGTTTTCTTCAACAGATCCGCCAGCCCGGCGTAGGACTGATTAAGGAACACCGCTTGCTTGACCCGGCCCAAACCTTTGGCCGCCATCACCGGCGCGTCGAAACGCGGGTGCGGCAAGTAGCTGAAAGAGTCCGGATCGGAGGCCACGACACTGATCGCGGTGTCTTCACCAAAGTTGCGCTGCACCAGCGCGATGGCCAGATCGACGAGCAGACCGTCACCGGAGTTGGACGCACTGTAGCCATGCAAAATCGTTACGTTCATATGCTTGAGTTCTACTTAAAAAGTGGGAGCGCGATACAGGTCGTAGGTCTGGCGAATCATCAACGCGGCACTGAAACGCTCGCGGACGATGCTCCGACCTTGGTTGCCGAGGTCGAGCAGGCGCGGCTTCTGGATGATCGTCAGGACATCGGCCAGCGCCTGGTGATCACCGGACGGGAAGACATAACCGGAGACTTCATTGGTGACCAGTTCAGGCAGCGACGTGCAGTTGCTGGCGATCACCGGCAAGCCCATGGCCATGCCTTCCAGCGGCACCATGGCGAAACCTTCCCAGCGACTCGGCACAATCAGCGCATCGGCTTGCTGATACAGCGCCTGCACTTCGCTCGGAGTGACCCATGGCAGGTATTCAACAGAGTCCATCGGCGGGCACTCCACCGCGTCCTCGTTCACCGCGCTGCCGACCACGGTCAGCTTCAAGTCTTTGCGCTGCACATTGGCGAAGGCCTTGAGCAACACGTCGAAGCCTTTCTGGTAATCGAGACGACCGACAAAGAGCAGATGAATCGGCTCGGGACTCGCCGCTTTCGGCGCGTCATCCTTGCGGTGAATGCCGTTGTAGATCAGCGTCATGCGCTTGCGCTCGATGCCGAAGCGTGCGGCTTTGTCGAGTTCGTACTGGCTGACACAAATGATCACGTCGGTGACTTTCTGCAGTACTCGCTCGATCCACGCATAGACTTTCTGCTTGGTCGGCGAGCTTTCCATCAGGAACGAAAACGCGTGCGGGCAGTAGACGATTTTCGGCTTGCGCCACGGTCGCAGCAGCACACACACGCAACGACCGATCACCCCGGAAAAGGTGCTGTGCAAATGCACCACGTCGGGTTTTTCCTTGAGCATGACCTGGGTCAGGCGCCAGGCGAAACGCAGCAACGACGGTACATTGCGCCCGGTGCGCGGGAAGGTGCGGATCTGTTGCGCACCGATGCCGTGCAACTCTTTGGCCTGATCCTCCGGGACCAGATACACCAGCTCGTAGTTCGCCGCATCGCCTTCCGGCGAAGCCGAAATCGTGCGGATAACGGTCGCGACGCCACCTTTGATCGTCTCTGCCACGTGCAGTATTTTTTTCACAAATCACCCACTTCAAACAGGAAAAAACAGTCGCTGACAGTCAGGATTTGTCGGACGCGTATTCGTAGTTGTAATAGCCGTAGCCGCCGTTGCCGTAGTAGCTGGCGGCGCGCTTCTCGACGCCGTTGAACACCGCGCCTTTGAGCTCGATGCCGTTCTGCGCGAAGCGGCGAATGGTCAGTTCGATCTCTTTGGCCGGGTTCACCCCGAAGCGCGTGACGATCAGGCTGATCCCGGCTTCACGGCCAACGATTGCCGCATCGGTCACCGCCAGCAGCGGCGGCGTATCGATGATCACCAGGTCGTAGCGCTCGCTCAGTTCCGCCAGCAGCTCGCGGAAGTTGGCGTGCATCAACAGTTCGGAAGGATTCGGCGGCACCTGACCACGACTGATGAAGTGCAGGTTGTCGACTTCGATTTTGTTGATCGCCTGATCGATACTGCAGCGCTTGACCAGCAGGTCGGACAAGCCGTTGGTGATCGGCGTGTTGAGGGTTTTGTGCAGGTGTCCTTTGCGCATGTCGGCATCGATCAGCACCACACGCTGGCCGCTCAGGGCCATGACGGCGGCGAGGTTGGACGAGACGAAGGTCTTGCCGACCTGCGGGCTCGGCCCGGAAATCATGATGCGGTTGTTGGTCGAATCGAGCCCGGCGAAGTGCAGGCAGGTGCGCAGGCTGCGGATCGATTCGATCGACAGATCCGTCGGGTTACGCAGGGCCAGCAGGTACGCCGGTTTGTCGACACCGTCGCGGGCGCGGCCTTTTTTGTTGTCTTCTTCATCCTGCAAGGCGCTGTACGGAATCGACGCGTACACCGGCAAACCGAGTTGCTCGATGGCCTCAGGGCCTTCCAGACCACGGCTCAGGGATTTACGCAGCAGCACCAGCGCCACACCAACGAAGGCACCGAGGAAGGTGGCGATGATAACGATCAGAGCTTTTTTCGGTTTGACCGGACTGGTCAGGTCGACATCCGCCGCGTCGACCAGACGCACGTTACCCACCGCGCCGGCACGGACGATGTCCAGCTCTTGGGATTTGTTCAGCAACTGCGTGTAGATCTGCGAGGCCACTTCGACATCGCGGGTCAGGTTGAGCAATTCCTGCTGTGTCGCGGGCAGATCGCCGACTTTACCTTCCAGCGATTTCTGTTGCTGGGTCAGTTCGCCAATCTGGCTCATCAACGCGCGATAGGCCGGGTGCTGTTTGGTGAACTTGCGATCCATCTCCGCCTGCTGCATTTTCAGCTCGGAGATTCGCGTTTCCAGCGCCACCGACTGACCGAGCACCGACTGGGTTTCCAGCGAGATGTTCACGGTCTTGCCGTGGGTCTGGTAAGCGTTCAACGCATCGCTGGCCTTGGCCAGATCACGCTTGACCTGCGGCAACTGGCTTTGCAGGAAAGCCAGACTTTGCGCCGCTTCCGCCGAGGTGCGGCGCACGTTCTGATCGACGTACAGCGCAGCAATCTTGTTGAGGATCTTCACCGCTTCAGCGGCGTCGCTGCTGGCCAGCGCCAGTTTGATAATCCCCGATTCCTTGCCCTGCTCGGAGATGTCCAGCGCGTCCTGATAACCCTGAATGGTCACGATCCGAGGGTTGCGCACCACTTCGAAACGCGTACCTGCGTTAGCCAACAACTGCGTGATCTGCCCTTCTACGCCATCCTGCGCGAAGGCTTCGCCCGCCGTGCCTTCTACCAGCAGGTTGTCGTTGTCATCGAGCAACTGGAAGCGCTTTTGTTCGCCAGCAATCAGGGTGAGTTTCTTGCCCAGCAGTTCTTTCGGCAGATTCAGCCGGGCAAACTCCAGGCGTTCACCACCCCAGGCGTAGCTGGTCAAACCGAAACGCGGCGCAGCGACGCTGGTCTCAGTCTCGCCGCGATAACGCCGGGCGAGAAAGCCGCCAATCATCGGGAAGGTGTTGGGGGTGACATCGATATCCAGGCGCAAGTCGTCGACGGTTTTGCCGATCACCGCGCGGGATTTGATGATGCCGATTTCGGTCACCGACGGTGATTGCCCGCCGAGCATGCTATTGAGGTCGGAAAACCCTAGCATGTCGTTCTTTTTCGGCTCGACCTGCACCAGCGCATTCGCCAGGTACACGGGCGTGGCCAACACTGCATAGGCCACACCGGTGACCATAAAGGCGCCGGTGAGCGCGCCGATCAACCATTTCTGGTCGATCAAACTGCCGAATATGCCGAGAAGATCAATACTGTCTTGATCATTGTCGCGGGTGCCGATGACGGACGGTAACTGCATAAGTCTGTTCTTACCATTCATTGATCTGAAGAATATTTATCAACGCGCGAGGCGTTGCGCCCATGAGCTAACAGCATCTTCAATCAATGCATGGGCATGAATAAAAGCGGCCTTGCCTTGACGATACGGGTCTTGTATTTCGCGCTCGCTCTGCCACTTGCCGAGCAGAAACACTTTGCCTCTGGCGTGAGAGGCAATCTTCAGTACTTGATTAACATGCTGTTTTTCCATGACCAGAATCAGGTCTGATTCATTGACGATGTCGGCGGTCAGTTGCCGTGCCCTGAAGCCTTCGGCGCTATGCCCATGGTCTTCCAGCACTTGCCGGGCGGAAGCTTCGACACCTTCGCCAACCCGCGCCGACAGGCCTGCGGAGGAGACGGTGATCGCTGAAGGGGCCAGCGCGTTACGCAGCATCAGTTCTGCCGTCGGACTACGGCATATATTGCCCACGCAAACGACAAGGATCTTTCTGAACAAGGTTTTACTTTCCTGTGTAATGTCAAACGGCCAACATCTCGAGAGCAATTGAATGAACCCTCAAGATCTTCCTGCACTCAGAAATAGATTCGCCCTGTTAGTACCGAAGTATTAAGTACCACAGCGTTTAAAAGCCCCCCAACCACAATTAGCGGACTAAAAATAACTGTGATTTTCGAGTGATTGTTTTCCGACAAAAAATAACATTCGTGCACTAAGCGCCATTACCTCACTCGAAAATTGAGAAACGAGATCATTTATTCGCAGTTGTCACTTCTCTTCGGGAGAACAGACATGAAATCAACACCTCTCAAAAAACTCGGCGCTTTGGCGTTAATGATGGCGGGGGCTACGACCCAGCTTCACGCCAGCGAGTTGTTTCCCAACCTTCCGGCCAAGAACATCGGCGTACAAGTAAAGATCCAGAACTTCACGGCCGCCGACGCCGCGCAGATCAAATCGGCTGGCTTCGGGTTTGTCCGCTTCGGTGTGTGGAGCGACAGCCTGACGGCCAAGGCTTATCAGAAACAGGTCAGCGACGCCTTTGCGGTGGCGCAATCGGCGAGCCTGCCGGTGTTGCTGACGGTCCGCGCGATCAAGCCGTTGCCGGCCACATCGAGCGCCGAGCTGAACTCCGCCGGTGAAGGCTTCGGCAACGCCGTGACAGGGCTGCAACAGTCGTACGGCAAGCAACTGGTGGCGATCGAGCTATGGAATGAACCCGATCTGGAAACCTACTGGCCGACAGGCAAGTTCGACACGACGTTTGTGCCGTTCATGAGCGGCGTGTGCAAGGCGTTGCAGGCGCAACCGCCATCGACGCCGGTGATCGGCTACGGCTTCGCCCGCCCACCTAGCGCCGGCTCGGCTTCAACCGTGGCGCTGAACCGCATCGTCAGCGAATATCCCAAATGCCTGAGCGCGGTGTCCTATCACCCCTACGGCATGACCGCCACGCAGATCAGCAACGCGCAAAACTTCATTCAGCAAAACTTCCATCTGCCGGGGATCATCAGTGAATGGGGGATTTCGGCGCTCACCTCCAATGGCGGGCCGGAAGGACAAGCGAGCAAGATCAACGCGTTTATTGGCGATGTTAAAAAACTCAATATCCCGCTGACCTCCATCTACGAATGGAAGAACAGCGATTCCGGCAGTAACGACCGCGAGAAGAACTTCGGCCTGCTGACTTCTGACGGCCAACCGAAACCGGCGCGCATGTCGGTCGAAGCCCTGTTGAACGCCGGGTAGTTCCTGGGCAACCGATCTGTACGCAGGTCGGTTGCTTTGAACCTGTTGGCCGTTTTGGCATCGTATTCATCGATACCGCGCCCCGCCTTTCAAACAATTGTTTTCAGGTTGTTGCCGCAGGGGCCATCGATACACGCACCTACCCTTGAGTGGCCGTCAGCGCTCGGGTAATGTCATCAGACCCATAGGACAGAGCACGCCCATGACTTCCAAGCTGGAACAACTCAAACAATTCACCACCGTGGTTGCCGACACCGGCGACTTCGAAGCGATCGCCCGAGTCAAACCGGTCGACGCCACCACCAACCCTTCCCTGCTGCTCAAAGCGGCGGCCATTCCGGCCTACGCTGAGCTGCTGAACGCCTGCGTCAGCGACTGCAAGGGCGATGTCGGCCTGGCCAGTGACCGTTTCGGCGTCGCGGTGGGTCAGGAAATTCTCAAAGTGATCCCGGGCCGTATTTCCACCGAAGTGGATGCGCGCCTGTCGTTCGACAAGGATGCCGTGCTGAAACGCGCACATCGCTTGATCGAGCTGTACGACAAGGCCGGTATCGGTCGTGATCGCGTACTGATCAAGATCGCCTCGACCTGGGAAGGCATCCGCGCCGCCGAAGTATTGGAAAAGGAAGGCATTCAGACCAACCTGACCCTGCTGTTCTCCTTCGCACAGGCTGCCGCGTGCGCCGACGCGGGTGTGTTCCTGATTTCGCCATTTGTGGGCCGCATCTACGACTGGTACAAGAAGGCCAATGGCAACGACTACACCGGCGCCGATGATCCGGGCGTACAGTCGGTTACCCGCATCTACAATTACTACAAGTCCAATGACTACAAAACCGTGGTCATGGGCGCGAGCTTCCGTAACCTCAATCAGATCGAGCAACTGGCCGGCTGCGACCGCCTGACCATCAGCCCGGACCTGATCGACAAGCTGGCGGCCGATACCGGCAAGCTGGAGCGCAAACTGGCCCCAGGCAACGCCGGTGAAGCCCGTCTGAGCCTCAATGAAGCGCAGTTCCGCTGGTTGTCCAACGAAGACGCGATGGCCACCGAGAAACTGGCAGAGGGCATTCGTCAGTTTGCTCGCGACCAGGAGAAGCTTGAGGCGCTGTTGCAGGCCAAGCTGTGATTTGAGTGGGTGAAATGCAAAAAGGGCGAACCTTCACAGGTTCGCCCTTTTTTGTGTGCGCTGGATTACATCAGTGTTCTTGCGAGAGCTATCGCGAGCAGGCTCACTCCTACAGGGGATCGGTGGTCTGATCGCGATTGTGTGTCGAATGAAGAACCCTGTAGGAGTGAGCCTGCTCGCGATGAGGCCAGCAGGGCCTACCCTCAATTCAGCGGATCAATGCCGCTCGAGGGCATTCACCAGATCATGAAACGCTTCACGATTGGAATCGTTGAGGCCCATGAGGATCTTGTGCGCTTCGAGCACCTTGATCCGCACCACTTCTTCCGACTGGTCCTGATCCGGCAGGTCGTCCAGGCACTCCGGGCATGGCACCGGGTGGTTGACGATGTTGAACACCTGCTCGAAGCCCATCGACTGCAGCAGACGGGTGATGTCTTCGTGGGTGGTGACGACGGTCGGCAGCAGGCCGACCTTCTGCCGCGACAGGATCGACAGTTTGGCCAACAGGCCCAATGTCGTGCTGTCGATGCTGCGGGTTTCGGTCAAATCGATCACGATCGCGTTGAAATTCAGCGCGGTGAAGATTTTCTCAATAGTCGCATCCAACGCCGAACACAGGGTCAGGCGAACTTCACCGACGAACTTCAGGACGAAGGTGCCGTCCTGCTCGGCGAACTGGATTCTACCGGTACTCATTAAAGATTCCTGCTCAACACCAACAGGGCGATATCATCCGGCATCTCCCCTAGCGTGGCCAATCCAAACACTTGCCGCAGACCATCCAGGCTGCCGCCCGCCGACTTCACCCGTTGAGGCAAAGCGGCTTCTTTTTCTTTGAGCGTAGGTTCTGGCAAAAGATCCAGAATGCCATCGGACATCAGCGTCAGGCTGAATGTCGGCGGCAGCTCAAGCACGTGGTCTTCGTAGGTGGCTTCATTGAACAGCCCCACCGGCAGACCACGCCCTTCGAGATAACGAACACTGTCAGGCGTGTACAACACAGGCAACGGCAGATGGCCGCCGATGCTATAGGTCAACAAACCGGTCTCCTCGTCGATGACTCCACCGACCATTGTGACGTGTTTACCCAGCTTACAACTGATCAGCCCCCGGTTGATATGACCAAGGACTTCCGAAGGCTTGAATTCCGGCAATGTGCCGTTGCGCTTGGATTCGAACAGCAAGCGCGTGGTCATGAACTTCAGCAGCACGGTGACGAAGGCTGAAGAGGCGCCATGACCGGAGACGTCCGCCAGGTAAAACGCGACCCGGCGCTCGTCGACACGGAAATAGTCGACAAAATCACCCGAAAGGTACAACGACGGGATGATCTGGTGCGCGAACTTGAACTCGTCGATGCTCCACGGGCTTTCCGGCAGCATGTTCATCTGCACCTGGCGACCGGCGTTCTGGTCTTCCTGGAGCAGGTTGAGGCTGGCCTCAAGCTCGCGGTTGGCCTTTTCCAGCTTCTCGCGGTAGCGCTGGTTTTCCACCAGCAGGCGCGCACGATCCAGGGCCCGGCGCACAGAGTGCTCGAGCACAGCCAGATCTTCGAGAGGCTTGATCAGGTAGTCCGCCGCGCCCAGGCGCAGAGCCTCGACCGCGTCGTTCATCACGCCGGCACCCGACACCACGATCACCGGCGTCTGCGGTGAACGCTCGGTAACCTGACGGATCAGTTCGAGACCGCCCATCTGCGGCATGCGCAGATCGCAGATGACCAAGTCGGGCTGTTCTTGCTCGAATACCTGAAGACCCTGTTGGCCGTTGCTGGCCTGCAGGACGCTGAAACCACTGTCTTCCAAATAGGCCGCGAGGCTCGCGCGCACTACTTCGTCATCATCGATTATCAGCAGCGTGGCACTGGTTTTTGGCATGTGGGCAAACGGCGCCAGAATTAGGTTGGCGTAGTTGGCGGGGCATCGGGCCCTGCGCAGACTACTGGATTCGCTTTCTAGCCTCTCTGCTGCACCGCTTTCGAGCATTGTCTGCAAACGCGGTTACATCAGAGGTGCCCTTCTAAGGCGCAGACGGTACTCCCATCCGCAGAGCGTTTCAAGCATGCGCCGATGGTCGCTTGACGACTTTACTTGTCAAATCACCGAGAGTTATAAGAACAGCTCAAACCGTAACCCAATGGAAGGACGTAACCATGAGTCAAACCAGTCGGGACTACAGCGAAAAGCGCGATTTCATCCGCATGCGGGTCGATGCCGATATCGTGTTGATTCATGAAGGCGATCAGATTTCAGGGGTGTGCATCGACCTCTCCAGCAGTGGCATGCAGGTCGAAGCGCCGCGTCGGTTCGCGGTCGGCGACCGTTTGAGCGTACGCATCGACTCCGATCACGCCGCACTCAGCGGCCTTGAGGCAGAGACCGAAGTGGTCTGGGTCAGGGCACAGGATGGCGGCGGCCAAAAGCTCGGCCTGACCATCCTGAAGATGAAATAGCTACACACAAAAAAGGCGACCCTGAGGTCGCCTTTGTTTTTATCGGTCGAGATTAAAAATCGTCTTCGACCTGGCCATCCTTCACCTTGAACTCACGGTTCTGCAAGTAGGCATTGCGGATGAAGGTGTATTTGTCGCCGCTGATCAGCTTCTCGCTCGACAGCAGGCTGGCGCGGGTATCGACGATGTTCAGACCGAAGATCGAGTTACGCGTAGGCACGTGGTCGATGTAGCGGTACATACCGGTGTAGCTGTCGACGTATTTCGACGGTGCGTCACGCAAGGTGCTCGGACCCATCAGCGGCAGCATCACATACGGACCGCTGCCCACGCCCCAGTAGCCGAGAGTCTGACCGAAGTCTTCGTCGCTACGGTTCAGGCCCATCTTGGTGCCGACATCGAAGAAACCGAGCAGGCCGAAGGTGGTGTTGAAGATCAGGCGAGCGGTGTCGACGCCAGCGGCAGCCGGTTTGGCTTGCAGGATGTTGTTGGCAAGGTTGGTGACGTCACCGACGTTGCGAAACATGTTGTGGATGCCGTCTTCGAGGAACTGCGGTGTGACGAACTCATAGCCCTGGGCCAATGGCTTCAGCGCGTAAGTATCAACGAAGTCGTTGAACTGGAAAATTGGACGGTTAACGCTTTCCCAAGGGTCTTCTTCCGTTGCCGCCTGAGTGGCGAACGGAGCCAGCAACAGGCCGGCACATAAACAAAGCTGAGCGAGCGGATTGCTCCAGCGCATAGAAAAACTCCTTGGAATGGTACTGTCGCGGACCTCTGGGCCCGGCTATTCAGGTCGCTAGTATAAGCGTAAAAGCCCGTTTGGACAGTCCGCGCAATGCAGCAGTCTGTAGGACGCTTCGTGCATCGCCCTTCACACCGCTGTCATCCAACTGTCACTGATACGCCCTAGCCTGATCGTTATTTCAGGGATGTTGCCATGACACACGCCGAAACCTTGCCCGTCGCTGCGCCCAGACTGACCGCGGTACTGTTTGGACTCAGCGGTTGCCTGGTAGATTTCGGTGCCCGCGCCCGGCAACAGACGATCGCCCTGCCTGAATACGCTGAGGCCACACCAGGCGCATTCGACAGTTTGCACAGTTTGCAGCGCCAGCAGATTCCCTGTGTCTGGCTGGATGAGCTGCCCCCTGCCCTCGCCCGGTCCTTGTCGGCCTCACTGCCGACGTGGATCAAACCTGCGCAACATTCGGCAACAATCAATCCATGGCCTGCACCGAACGCTTGCTGGCAGGCCCTGATGGACCTGAACGTCAGCAGTCTGGACGGCTGCGTATTGGTCAGTGGTGAGCCGCGCTTGCTGCAATCGGGCCTTAACGCCGGTCTGTGGACGATCGGCCTTGCCTCCTGCGGCTCGCTGTGCGGCTTGGCGCCGGGCGAATGGCAAGCGCTGAGCCAGAAAGAACGCGAACAACTGCGTGGCAAGGCGACGATGCAGTTGTTCGGCCTCGGCGTGCATTCGGTTATCGATCACTTGGGTGAACTCGACACCTGCCTGGCCGACATCAGCCTGCGCCGTCACAAAGGCGAAAAGCCCTGATCGGGATCATGCAGGTTTGCCGGGAGTGGATTAATCTAAAGGTCAGCCATAGACCTTTGGCGCGCGGCTGCGGTCAATGCCAGTGCCTATTGATAAAAGGAAAACACCATGCCCGCCCAAGAACTGCAAAAACAGCTCGATACCCTGCGCGAGCAGCTGGAGCAGAATCCGCCGCTGTCGGAAGCCGAGCGTGAGGATTTGCATGCGCTGATGGCGCAGATTGAATCCGAAATTCAACTGGAGACTGCCACGCAAGACGCCAGCATCGCTGACGGCGTCAATCTGGCGGTTGATCGCTTTGAACTCGAACATCCGGCCATTGCCGGCACCCTGCGCAACATCGTCAACGCGCTGGGCAGCATGGGGATCTGATTCTCCCCGAAAAGCAAAAAGCCCTGCCATCACTGGCAGGGCTTTTCATTTCAACTTTGGCAATGCGTTCCCCTACAGTTGATCTTTATTGACGCACGAGGCGGTGATTCGGCAGCTGTACGCTTTCGGTGCTGCGATATGGGTTGATGTCCAATCCACCGCGACGCACGTAACGTGCAAACACCGTCAGCTTTTCTGGTTTCAGCAAGCGCTGCAAGTCGAGGAAAATCCGCTCAACACACTGCTCATGGAAGTCCGAGTGCTGGCGGAAGCTGACGATGTATTCGAGCAAACTGGCGTGATCCAGTGCCGATCCACGATATTCCACCACCACCGTGCCCCAGTCCGGCTGACTGGTCACCGGGCAATTGGATTTGAGCAGATGGCTATACACCGTCTCCTCGACAATCCGCGACTCATCGCAACGCAGCAGTTCCGGGCGCGGATGCTCGTAGTTGCTGACGCTGATATCCAGATCATCGATGCACACGCCCGGCAACGCCACAACGCCTTCCGCTTCAACGTCCTTGAGGCTGCGAACGCGCACCCCCACCGGTTTGCCGGCGGCGGCCGACAGATCCTTGATCAGGGTCGCTTCCAAGGACGCCACGTCGGCAAACGCCGTCTGGTTCAGCGAGTTCAAATACAGCTTGAACGACTTCGACTCGATGATATTCGGCGAATCCGCCGGGATGCTGAATTCGCCGATCGCCACCACTGGCTTGCCGGATGGCAACAGCCACGACAGCTCGAAGCAGTTCCAGAAATCCACACCTTTATACGGCAGGGTGTCGGCGGTCAGGCCCAGCTCGGCCCATTTCGCGGTGCGCGGAATCGGGAACAGCAGGGACGGCGTGTACGTGGCGATGTATTCGCTGGATTTGCCCAGCGGCGAATGTTCGGCTGCGGGATGCATGGCGGAAACCTGACTGAATAATCAGCGGATTCTACCAGCCTTTGCCCGCGCCTTTGAGTGCTTACTGACTGACCGTCAGTTTGCCGACCATGCCCGCCTGATAATGCCCGGGAATATTGCAGGCAAATTCCAGACTGGTGGCCTTGCTGAAGGTCCAGGTCAACTCAGCGGTTTGGCCCGGCTCGACCAGCACGCTGTTCGGATCGTCATGTTTCATGCCATGGCCCATCGCTGCGTGATCCATGCCGGCCATATCGTGGGACATTTCCTTCATGCCGGTAGGCGTAAGCATGCCGCTTTGCTGCATCTGCAACATTTCCTGCTGGTGTTTGGCGTGCATCGCCGCGTCACCGAGGTTGAATTCGTGCAGCAGTTGGCCTTTATTCACCAGCACAAAGCGAACGGTCTCACCGGCCTTGATCTGAATGGTCTTGGGATCGAAGGACATATCGCCCATCACCACTTCAATGCTGCGCGAGGCTTTGGCGGCAGGCGCTGGCTGGCCGAAATCATAGGTGTGAGCGGGAGCTGCAAACACCGACGAACTCATTGCCAACAAACAGAAGGCCAGGGATTGGCGTAAAAACATGGTCGTTCTCCAACAAGATAAGGTTCAGCTTATGGGAAACTTTAGCCGGCCTGCGCTGGCATCTACCTGACAGGCAGATTACAACTTTGTCAGGTTGACGTTTGTCGCCAGCGCTCACGGTATAAAGCTTTCGTGACTACAACACCCCCGAACCCACCCGAGTCGCCCATGAAACTGTTGATCGTCGAAGACCAAGCAAAAACCGGCCAATACTTGCGCCAGGGCCTGACCGAGGCCGGGTTCAACACGGAACTGGTGGCCGACGGCAACAGCGGTCAGCAACTGGCTTTGAGCGGTGATTACGCGCTGTTGATTCTCGACGTGATGCTGCCGGGGCGCAGTGGCTGGCAGATCCTGCAAGCGGTGCGCAGCGCCGGGCTGGATACGCCGGTACTTTTTCTGACAGCCAAAGACGCCGTAGAGGACAGGGTTCACGGCCTCGAACTGGGCGCCGACGATTACCTGGTCAAACCGTTCGCCTTCTCCGAACTGCTGGCGCGGGTGCGTAGCCTGTTGCGTCGCGGCAGTGCTACAACCCAGGAAACCAGCCTGCAACTGGCCGATTTGCGCCTGGATCTGATCCGTCGCCGCGTCGAACGCAGCGGCCAGCGCATCGACCTGACGGCAAAGGAATTCGCACTATTGGAAATGCTCCTGCGTCGCCAAGGCGAAGTGCTGCCAAAGTCGCTGATCGCTTCACAGGTCTGGGACATGAATTTCGACAGCGATACCAATGTCATCGAAGTGGCGATCCGCCGTTTGCGCCTGAAGATCGACGACGAATTCCCCAACAAACTGATCCACACCGTGCGCGGCATGGGTTACGTGCTCGAAGAGCGTGGCGCCTGATGCGCCGATTGTCCCTGAGTTCGCGCCTGGCCTTGTTGTTTGCCGCTTGCACCGCTGTGGTTTCGCTGTTCGCCGGGGTGTTGTTCAACCGCGCCAGCGAAGCGCACTTTATCGAACTCGACCAGCAACAACTGGACGGCAAGCTGATCGGCCTGCGCCGCGCCTTGCAGGATCTTCAGCCCGGTCAACGTGAAGCACGGCTGGCGGATGAGCTGAGCCGTCAGGCCGATCTGTCGTTGCGCATTACCGGCACTGACGGCCAGCGCTGGTATGACAGTTCGACGCAAATCCCCAAGGATTTGCCGCAACAATCCGGCCTGTCGACCATCAGCCATGACGGCACCGATTACCGCGTGCTTAACGCCCCGCTCTACCCGGACAAAGCCGATTCACCGCAACTGTCCTTGTTGCTGGACATCACCCATCACCAACACTTCCTGCAACGCATGCAGCACCTGATCTGGCTGACCGTCGGGTTGTCAGCGCTGGCGACGGCGTTGCTCGGTGCCTGGGCCGCACGCAGCGGCTTACGGCCATTGCGACGCATGAGTGCAGTCGCCCGTGGGATTTCCGCACAATCGCTGAATGCCCGACTGCCCGAAGCGCAAATGCCGCCAGAACTTGCGGAAATGGCCCACAGCTTCAACGCCATGCTCGCACGCCTCGACGACTCGTTTCAGCGGCTCTCGGCGTTTTCCGCCGACATTGCCCATGAGTTGCGTACACCACTGTCGAACCTGCTGACCCACACTCAGGTCACCCTCACCCGCCCCCGGCCGATCGAGGACTACCGCGAAGCGCTGCACAGCAACCTCGAAGAACTGCAATGGATGGCACAACTGGTCAACGACATGTTGTATCTGGCCAAGGCCGATCATGGCTTGCTGATGCCCAAGCGGGAACCGCTGGAACTGGCGGATGAAACAGATGTGCTTTTGGAATTTTTTGCGCCGCTGGCGGAGGACGCCGGGGTCAAACTGACGCGTGAGGGCAATGCGCAGATCGAGGGTGATCGCAGTATGTTGCGCCGGGCCTTGTCGAATCTGCTGGATAACGCACTGCGGTTTACCCCGGCTGAGGGCGATGTGAGCTTGCGGATCGTTGATCAACCGAACGCGGTACGCATTTCAGTCGAGAACAGTGGCGAGGGGATTTCTGCGGAGTTGTTGCCACGCCTGTTTGATCGATTTTATCGGGCCGATCCGGCGCGGCAGGAAGGCAGCAGTGAGCATGCGGGGTTGGGATTGGCGATTACTCAGTCGATCATCCGCGCCCATGGTGGGCAGATTCATTGCGAATCAGAGGCGGGATGGACGCGGTTTGTAATCGAGCTGCCTCGAACCTGATCGTTCCCACGCTCTGCGTGGGAATGCAGCCCGGGACGCTCCGCGTCCCTTCCAGAGCCGAACGCGGAGCGTCCGTTGAGGCGTTCCCACGCAGAGCGTGGGAACGAGCATGGAGTCGCTTACGAATACCTCAGGGCGTGAGCCGGCTCGATCTTCGCCGCCCGCCACGCCGGATACACCGTCGCCAGGAAGCTCAGAATAAAGCCCGCCGAGCAAATCAACAGCACATCCCCACCCTGCAATTCCGACGGCAAATTGCTGACGAAATACACATCCGAACTGAAGATGTGCTGCCCGCTGACTCGCTCGATCCAGCCCACGATCTGACTGACATTCAGCGCGGCGATCACGCCCAACACGCCGCCAATGATCGTACCGACAATGCCGATCACCGTGCCCTGCACCATGAAAATCGCCATGATCTGCCGTGGCGTGGCGCCGATGGTGCGCAAAATCGCGATGTCCGCGCCCTTGTCGTTCACCACCATGATCAGGGTCGCGATGATGTTGAACGCCGCCACCGCGACGATCATCAGCAACAGCAGGCCGATCATGGTTTTTTCCATTTTCATCGCGCTGAACAGGCTGCCCTGGGTGTGGGTCCAGTCGTCAGCCTTGAAGTCCGCGCCCAAACCGGCAGCGATATCCGAGGAGACTTTCGGTGCGGCGTACAGGTCTTTGACCGCCAGACGCACACTCTGAACCTGATTCGGCTCCCAATGCTGCATGGTCGCGGCATCGGCGACGTGGATCAGGCCCATGGAGCCGTCCAGCTCAGCGCCGACCTTGAACACACCGACCACGTTTAGACGCTGCATGCGCGGGGTGATGCCCCCCGGCGCAGTACTGACTTCCGGGACGATCAGGGTGATCTTGTCGCCGACATTGAGGCGGAAACGCCGCGCAGTGATTTCGCCAATCACCACGCCGAACTCTCCCGGTTTCAACGCGTCGAGACGGCCCTGCACGATGTGCTGGGCAACGATCGAGACCTTGCCTTCCTGCGCCGGATCAACGCCGCTGATCTGGATCGGCTGCATCAACCCCTTGTAAGACAGCATGCCTTCCATCTCAGTGAACGGCACGGCGGCAGTCACTTCAGGATTTTTCATCGCGGCGGCAGCAACCGGCTGCCAGTCATCAATCGGCTTGACGCCGACGATGGTCGCGTGCGGCACCATGCCGAGGATGCGCGAGCTCATTTCGCGCTGGAAGCCGTTCATCACCGACAACACCACGATCATCGCTAGCACGCCGAGGGCGAGGCCGATCATCGAGGTCATCGAAATGAACGAAACAAAGCGATTGCGGCGCTTGGCGCGGGTATAGCGCGTGCCGATAAAGATCGATAACGGTCTGAACATTCGCTGGGGCACCGTATAAAAATAAAAGACCCGACGCCTTTACAGACGTCGGGTTTCAGCCAATCAGATAGGCGTGAGGCAGCCTTCTTGCAGGTGCAAGACGCGGTCCATCTGGCGAGCCAGGTTCATGTCGTGAGTCACCACCAGGAACGCCGTGCGCATCGAGGTGCTGAGTTCCAGCATCAAATCCTGAATGCCCTGGGCGGTGTGGGAATCGAGGTTGCCGGTTGGCTCATCGAGCATCACCAGGCCTGGCTTGTTCACCAGGGCGCGAGCGATGGCCACACGTTGACGCTCGCCACCGGACAGTTCCGCCGGCTTGTGCTCCAGACGATGACCGAGGCCAACGCGCTCCAGCAGTGCCGTGGCACGCTGACGGGCTTCCGGGATCGGCGTCTTGCCGATCAGCAGCGGCATGCAGACGTTTTCCAGTGCGGTGAATTCCGGCAGCAAGTGGTGGAACTGGTAAACGAAACCGAGCGCACGGTTACGCAACAGGCCACGCTTCTTCTCGCTCAGTGCCGACAACTCTTCGCCGTCGAGCCAGACGCTACCCTTGGTCGGCGTGTCCAGACCACCAAGCAGGTTGAGCAAGGTACTTTTGCCCGAACCCGAGGTGCCGACGATCGCCACACGCTCGCCCGGGTGCAACTCCAGTTGCAGGCCGGCCAATACCTCTACCGATTCCGGGCCTTCCTCGTAGGATTTGCCCAGATTACGGCAGCTCAAGATTGCTTGTTCACTCATGCCCGACTCACTCATAACGTAGCGCCTCCGCCGGCTGGGTGCGCGCGGCACGCCAGGCGGGATACAGGGTGGCGAGGAAACTCAGAACCAACGCCGCCGCGCAGACCATGACCACATCCTGGCTCTGCACCTGCGACGGAAGATAATCAATGAAATACACGTCAGCATTAAGGAATTTGTGGCCGATCAGGCCTTCCAGTGCCGAGATCGCCGCGCTGACATTAAGCGCCGCGAAAATCCCGACCACCGCACCAATAGCCGTGCCGACCACACCGATCACCGTGCCTTGCACCATGAACGTGCGCATGATCGTGCCCGGCGTCGCGCCCAAGGTGCGCAGAATGGCGATGTCGCCCTTCTTGTCGTTGACCACCATCACCAGCGTGGAAATGATGTTGAACGCCGCCACGGCGACAATCAGCAACAACAGCAGACCGATCATGGCTTTTTCCATGCGGATCGCCTGATACAGATTGCCGTGGGTGCGCGTCCAGTCGCGGGCGTAGTAATGATCTTCGCCGAGTTGCTGGGCGATGTTCCATGCCACGCGTGGTGCCTGGAACAGGTCGTCGAACTTCAGGCGGATGCCCTGCACCTGATCAGGCTTCCAGCGGTGCATCTTCGCCAGATCCTGCAGGTTGGTGACGCCCAGATAGCCATCGAGCTCGCCGGCGCCGACATGAAAAATGCCGACCACGGTGAAGCGCTTCATGCGCGGGAACATCCCGGCCGGGGTCACGCTGACCTCCGGCGCGACGAAGGTGACCTTGTCACCGATGCCCACGCCGAGCTTGGTCGCGGCCTTGTCGCCGATGACGATGCCGAAGCTGCCCGGCGTCAAATCGTCGAGTTTGCCCTGCTTCATGAAGTTGTCGATGATCGACACGTTGCGCTCGAGCGCAGGGTCGATGGCGTTGAGCAACACCTTGGACACCTGACCGTTATTGGTCAGCAGGCCCTGCATCTGGGTGAACGGCGCAACCGCCGTCACCTGCGGGTTCTGCTTGACCTTGTTGGCCAGACTTTGCCAATCGTTGATCGGCTCAGTGGATTCAATGGTCGCGTGGGGCACCATGCCCAGCACGCGGGTGCGCATCTCATGATCGAAGCCGTTCATCACCGAGAGCACGACGATCATCACGACCACGCCAAGGGCGAGCCCGATCATCGAAGTCAGGGAAATGAATGACACAAAATGATTGCGACGCTTTGCACGGGTATAACGCGTGCCGATAAATACGAAGAGAGGTCTGAACATGTCGGGGCTTGTTCGGAGGGAAAAGGAACGTCCTTGTGGCGGGGGTCGATAACCAGCTTTACACTCAGACCACCGCCGCTACCATGGGTTCGCCATGTCGACATTAGATGAAGAAGATCGCCGCGAATACTACCGTATCGAGGACACGATCGCACTGGAAATTCGGCCCCTGTCCGCTCCCGAAGCCGCAGGCCAGGAAGTGTTGCAGGATGCTTCCCCGCTGTTCAACCTGCTCAGTGAACTGCACCTGAGCGAATTCGAGTCGCAGCACCTGTTGCGCCAGATCAGCGAGCGCGACCGGGCCATCGCCGCGTTCCTGAAATCGCAGAACAAACGCATAGACCTGCTCAGCCAAGTGGTCGCCCTGACCGTGCTCGGCCATATCGGCGAGCCGCAACCGGTGATCATTTCCGAGGGCGGGATCGACTTCCAGCACCCGACGCCAATTGCCACCGGCGCACACCTGTCGGTGAAACTGGTGCTGATGCCGCAAGCGCTGGGCCTGCTGCTGCGCGCCCGCGTCACGCATTGCGATCGCAAGGGCGAAGGTTATGACATAGGCACCGAGTTCGAACACTTGACCGACGCCCAGCGCCAGTTGCTCGCCCGCTACATCTTGCAGAAGCAGGCCCAGGAACGACGTCTGGCCCGCGAACAGAACGAATCAGGCATTTAAATTTAAGGAAGAACCGTGACCCTCATCTACGGCCACCGCGGCGCCAAGGGCGAAGCACCGGAAAACACCCTGAGCAGTTTCCAGGAATGTCTCAAGCACGGCGTGCGCCGCTGCGAACTGGATCTGCACCTGTCCAAGGACGGCGAGTTGATGGTCATTCATGACCCGACCCTCAAGCGCACCACGGAACGGCGTGGCAAGGTCGTCGAGCACACCGCGGCCGAGCTGGTGACTTACGACGCGCGCAAGGGCGGCCCGGGCTGGATCAAACCCTGCCCGATTCCGACATTGGAAGAGCTGTTCGAAAAATGCGATTTCGAGCACTGGCAACTGGAAGTCAAAAGCGCTTCGCGTACTCGCGCAGCAACCACCGTGCTGGCGATTCGTGAAATGGCCCAACGGCATGGCCTGCTCGACAAGGTGACGATCACCTCGAGTTCGCGGGAAGTGCTGAAAGCGGCGCTGGATCTGGTGCCGGACGTGTCGCGCGGACTGGTGGCCGAATACGCCTGGCTCGACCCGCTGAAGGTCGCGGCCAGCTATGGCTGTGAGATTCTTGCGCTGAACTGGACGCTGTGTACGCCGGAACGCCTGCAGAAGGCGCAGCGTCAGGGGCTGCATGTGTCGGTGTGGACCGTCAACGAGCCTGCGCTGATGCGCAGACTCGCCGACTTCGGCGTTGACAGCCTGATTACAGACTTTCCCGGTTTGGCCACTGCCACCCTCGAGAATTGCTGAAATCGGTCTCCCCGGCCGGCTCAGGCCACCGGCCGGAGCCCGTCAAAAAAGCCGGTTGAGGCCGTCGTACGCCGCTACCCGATAGGCTTCGGCCATGGTCGGGTAGTTGAACGTCGTGTTGACGAAGTACTTCAGGGTGTTCAGTTCGCCCGGCTGGTTCATGATCGCCTGACCGATGTGGACGATCTCCGACGCCTGATAACCGAAGCAGTGAACGCCCAGCACTTCCAGGGTTTCACGGTGGAACAGGATTTTCAGCATGCCTTGCGGCTCGCCGGCGATCTGTGCACGCGCCATGCTCTTGAAGAACGCCTTGCCGACTTCGTACGGCACTTTGGCCTGGGTCAGTTCCTGCTCGTTCTTGCCGATCGAGCTGATCTCCGGAATGGTATAGATGCCGGTCGGCACGTCATTCACAAAGCGCCAGCTACCGTTATCAACAATGCTGCCAGCAGCCGAACGACCCTGGTCGTGGGCGGCACTGGCCAGGCTCGGCCAGCCGATCACGTCACCGGCACCGTAGATGTTCGGCACGCAGGTGCGGTACGCCTCGTCGACTTCGATCTGGCCACGGCTGTTGACCTTGACGCCGATGTTTTCCAGACCCAGCGTGTCGGTGTTGCCGGTACGGCCGTTGCACCAGAGCAAGGCGTCGGCTTTGATCTTCTTGCCGGACTTCAGGTGCAGGATCACCCCGTTGTCGACGCCTTCAACGCGATCGTAATCTTCGTTGTGGCGCACGGTGATGTTGTTGTTGCTGAAGTGGTAGCTCAACGCCTGGGAGATTTCCGAGTCGAGGAAGCTCAGCAACTGACCACGGTTGTCGACCAGCTCGACCAGTACACCCAGACCGCTGAAGATCGATGCGTATTCGCAACCGATCACGCCGGCGCCGTAAACGATCAGTTTGCGCGGGGTGTGATTGAGGCTGAGGATGGTGTCGCTATCGTAGATACGCGGGTGGTGGAAATCGATGTCCGCCGGACGATAAGGACGCGAGCCAGTGGCGATGATGATGTGCTTGGCCACCAGTTTTTCGACCACACCGTTGGCGCAGACCACTTCGATGGTTTGCTCGTCGGCGAAGCTGCCGGTGCCAAAGAACACGTCGACGCGGTTACGGGCGTAGTAGCCGGTACGCGAAGCGACTTGTTTGGAAATAACCTTTTCAGCGCTTTTCAACACGTCCGGGAAGGAGAACCAGCGTGGCTCGCCGATCGCCCGGAACATAGGATTAGTGTTGAACTGCATGATCTGCCGCACCGAGTGACGCAGTGCCTTGGACGGGATGGTGCCGAGGTGGGTGCAGTTGCCGCCGACCTGGCGACGGCTGTCTACCATCGCGACCTTGCGCCCTGCTTTGGCGGCGTTCATTGCCGCGCCTTCTCCCGCCGGGCCGGAACCCAGCACCACCACGTCGTAGTTGTAGACAGCCATGCGTACTCCTCAGAACAGGCCGCGGTGCCAGCAGCACCGGCGGCTAAATCACGCCGAACGGCGGCGCGAAGGAACAATTGGGGGTCAATCAAGAACCCGGACACAGTCTATAGAAGCGTCAACGCCGCGCACATTAACCCTTGGTCGCGTCGTAGGCTACTTTTGCCTGCACTACAACGCCAGCTTTCGTATTGTTCTCAGTCAGTTTTTTCGCCACTGAGGCGTTCGAAAGCCTTGTTGGTGCGGACGACAAAACCTGTATCGGCACGAATCACAAAGAATGCACCAATGTCATGCTTTTCGGCATAGTCCCAGGCCCTTTCAGGGCCGAGAATCAACAACAGCGTCGATAGTCCATCGGTCATCAACGCTGAAGGATGAATCACCGTGACTGACGCCAGATCGTGTAGGACAGGTGCACCTGTGTGCGCATCGAAAGTGTGGGAATAGCGCCGACCGTCCTGCAGGAAATAGTTGCGGTAGTCGCCGGAGGTGGAAACGCTGTAGCCGTCGACATTGATGATGCGCTCGGCGACCTGTTGATCGTCACGGGGCTCTTCAAGAGCAATGCGCCACGGTGAGCCATCAAGCTTTCTGCCTTTGGCTTTCAACTCACCCGTGGCTTCAGCGAGGTAATCGTGGATACCCAGGGCGTCGAGTCTGGCCGCGATGGTGTCGACGGCATAACCGGCGGCGATGCTATTGAAGTCGACCTCGACGGCGGCGTCTTTGCACAATTGATCGCCATTGACGTGCAGGTGCTGATGACCGACCCGCTGCATCACTTCGGCCAGCGCAGCGGCGTCAGGGACTTTTTCCTCGCGGCCTTGTGGCCCGAACCCCCAGAGGTTCATCAGCGGTTCGACGGTCAAGTCGTAGGAACCTTCGCTTTGCGCTGACAGTTGTTCGCCAACTCGGACCAATTCGAGTACCGACCCAGGCATTTTCTGACAGCTGTTGGCGGGCAAAGCGTTGAAGCGCTCGATATCCGAATCATTGCGATAGGTGGACAACTGTCGATCGACTTCGCCGAGGATGCCCTCCACTTCACTGCGAACCTGCGTCGCTTCAGGCATGCCGGCGTGGCGTACGTACTTGATCGAATACGTACTGCCCATGGTAGGCCCGCCGAAGCTTTCCATGGACTCGCCATTACCGCAGCCAGCCAATACGCCAGCCAGCATCACAAGCCAAAACAAGCGTCCAGTGAACAATTATTCATCTCTCCGTAAAACCGCGGCGGCCATTATGAATTAAAGGATCTGCAACATCTTTATACAAAATCCAATAGCGAGTACCTGAACATGTCCTCCACCACGGGCAAAGGCAAAGCGATCTTTCGCGTTGTCAGCGGCAACTTTCTCGAAATGTTCGACTTCATGGTCTACGGCTTTTACGCCACGGCCATCGCCAAAACCTTCTTCCCCACCGACAGTGCCTTCGCTTCGCTGATGCTTTCACTGGCCACGTTTGGTGCCGGTTTTCTGATGCGTCCATTGGGGGCGATATTCCTCGGCGCCTACATCGACCGTCATGGCCGTCGCCAAGGCTTGATCATCACGTTGGCGTTGATGGCTGCCGGCACGGTGCTGATTGCCTGCGTTCCGGGCTATGCGACCCTTGGCGTCGCTGCGCCATTAATCGTACTGTTCGGTCGCTTGTTGCAAGGCTTCTCGGCCGGCGTGGAGCTGGGTGGTGTGTCGGTGTATCTGGCAGAGATCGCCACACCGGGCCGCAAGGGCTTCTTCGTCAGTTGGCAGTCGGCGAGTCAGCAAGCGGCAGTGGTCTTCGCCGGATTGCTCGGTGTGGGTCTCAACCATTGGCTGAGCCCGGAACAGATGGGTGACTGGGGCTGGCGCGTGCCATTCCTGATCGGCTGCATGATTGTGCCGGTCATTTTCGTGATCCGTCGCTCACTGGAGGAAACCCCAGAGTTCCAGGCCAGAAAACATCGCCCTACCCTGCGGGAAATCGTCCGCTCGATCGGTCAGAACTTTGGCATCGTCATCGCAGGCATGGCACTGGTGGTGATGACCACTGTTTCTTTCTACCTGATCACCGCGTACACCCCGACATTCGGCAAGGCTGAACTGCACCTGTCGGACTTCGACGCGTTGCTGGTTACCGTGTGCATTGGCCTGTCTAATTTTTTCTGGTTGCCGGTGATGGGTTCAGTGTCCGACAAGATCGGACGTAAACCCCTACTGCTCGCGGCGACGATTCTGGCGATTCTGACGGCCTACCCTGCCCTGTCGTGGCTGGTGGCGAACCCGAGTTTCAGCCATTTGCTGATCGTCGAGTTGTGGCTGTCGTTCCTGTATGGCTCGTACAACGGCGCGATGGTGGTGGCGCTGACCGAGATCATGCCGGTGGAAGTACGTACGACCGGCTTCTCGCTGGCCTACAGCCTGGCGACAGCGACGTTCGGCGGTTTTACCCCGGCGGCGTGTACGTATCTGATTCATGTGCTGGATAACAAGGCTGCGCCGGGGATCTGGCTCAGTGGTGCGGCGGTGCTGGGGTTGATTGCGACGCTGGTGTTGTTCCGGGGCAATAAGCATGAACTGCGCACGGCGCAGGCAGCCATACCCGGCGGCGCCCGATAGGACGCCATCGCTGGCAAGCCAGCTCCCACAAGTTTATTTGGCGGTTACACGATTGCATTCACACCCCAAGACCCTGTGGGAGCTGGCTTGCCAGCGATGAGGCCGCAACAGTCAATCGAGATTTAGCAGGCATAAAAAAACGCCCCGACCTAGGTCGGGGCGTTTTCATGTGCAGCTATCGCTTAGCGCGGGAACGCTGGCGGGTTTACACCAGCCATGTCTTCCATCACGCGGATAACCTGGCAGCTGTAACCGAACTCGTTGTCGTACCAGACGTACAGAACAACGCGGTTGTCCTGAACGATGGTCGCTTCAGCGTCGACCACACCGGCGTGGCGCGAGCCCACGAAGTCGGTCGAAACCACTTCCTGCGAGTTAACGAAGTCGATTTGCTTGTGCAGATCGGAGTGCAGCGCCATGTAGCGCAGGTACTCGTTCATTTCTTCACGGGTGGCGGCTTTCTCAAGGTTGAGGTTGAGAATGGCCATCGATACGTTCGGCGTCGGAACACGGATCGCGTTACCGGTCAGCTTGCCGGCCAGCTCAGGCAGGGCCTTGGCAGCAGCGGTGGCAGCACCGGTCTCGGTGATGACCATGTTCAGCGCGGCGCTACGACCACGGCGATCGCCCTTGTGGAAGTTGTCGATCAGGTTCTGGTCGTTGGTGTACGAGTGAACGGTTTCAACGTGACCGTTGATGATGCCGAACTTGTCATTCACCGCTTTCAGCACCGGCACGATGGCGTTGGTGGTGCAGGAAGCGGCGGAGACGATCTTGTCATCAGCGGTGATTTCACCGTGGTTGATACCGTGAACGATGTTCTTCAGCTTGCCTTTGCCAGGCGCGGTCAGAACAACGCGATCGATACCCGGGCACTGCAAGTGCTGGCCCAGGCCATCAGCGTCACGCCATACACCGGTGTTGTCCACCAGCAGCGCGTCTTTGATGCCGTACTGGGTGTAATCCACCTCGGTCGGGCTCTTCGCGTAGATCACCTGGATCAGGTTACCGTTGGCGGTGATGGTGTTGTTTTCTTCGTCGATGGTAATGGTGCCGTTGAACGAACCGTGTACCGAATCGCGACGCAGCAGGCTGGCGCGCTTGGTCAGGTCGTTGTCGGCGCCTTTGCGCACGACGATGGCACGCAGACGCAGACCGTCGCCACCACCGGTTTTCTCGATCAGGATGCGCGCCAGCAGACGGCCGATACGACCGAAGCCGTACAGCACAACGTCAGTGCCTTTACGTGCGGAAGCGTTTTGCTGGCCAACCACGTCAGCCATTTCTTCACGAACGAATTGCTCGGCGCTGCGGCCGTTGCCTTCGTTGCGGAATTTGAACGCCAACTTGCCCAGATCTACCGAAGCCGCGCCGAGCTTGAGCTCGCTCATGGCTTTGAGCAGTGGGAATGTTTCGTGGACGGAGAGTTCGCTGTCGTCGGAAGAACGGTGGCGCGCAAAGCGGTGAGCTTTGAGAATCGCGATGACAGACTGGTTGATCAGGCTGCGGCCATAGATCGAGCTCACCACGTTGTTATTGCGGTAGAGCTGACCGATTAGCGGAATCATCGCTTCTGCGAGTGCTTCACGGTCGATCCATTCACCAAGACACTGGTCGGGCTTCTGAGTCACGGTAACCTTCCACATGTAGGGGCAGAAAAAAGGGGCTACATTATGCCGCCCACAACCTCATTCAGCAATGCGCGCTTGTCGCGAAATCGGTAACAAAATTCCTTTCAAAAAAATCACACCTCGCGCCAGCCCAGTAAATACGCGGCTTCCAGCGCTGTCAATTTTTCGACGACTGTTAGACGATGTCTGTAACCCTCCGTAACACCAACCACTTTTGGCACTACATAATCGCTAAAAAAGCGCTGGTTTTTATGGTTACCACTACATTTCTCGCAAACATCGAAGATAGACGTAGTCTGCAACTGACAGGCGACACCGGACGCCGCTACAATTACCGACTTTGTCGCAAAGCCTGGAGCTCAACCTTCCGTGCCCGTTCTGCGTCTACCGCAACTCCCTGCCGAGGCAGGTAAACAGCATTGGGGCAATTTGCCCGGCGCTGCCCTCAGCCTGGCGATTGCCGAGGCTGCCAGCGCTGCCAAGCGCTTCACCCTGCTACTGACCGCCGACAGCCAAAGTGCTGAACGACTGGAACAGGAGCTGAGTTTCTTCGCCCCGGATTTGCCCGTGCTGCATTTCCCCGACTGGGAAACCCTGCCCTACGACCTGTTCTCGCCGCACCAGGACATCATTTCCCAGCGCATCGCCAGCCTCTATAGGCTGCCGGAACTGGCGCATGGCGTGCTGGTGGTGCCGATCACCACAGCGTTGCACCGCTTGGCGCCGACCAAATTCCTGCTTGGCAGCAGCCTGGTGCTGGATGTCGGGCAGAAACTCGATGTCGAACAAATGCGTTCGCGGCTCGAAGCCAGCGGCTATCGTTACGTCGACACGGTGTATGAGCACGGCGAGTTCACCGTGCGCGGTGCGTTGATCGACCTGTTCCCGATGGGCAGCAAACTGCCGTATCGCATCGACTTGTTCGACGATGAAATCGAAACCCTGCGCACCTTCGATCCGGAAAACCAGCGCTCCATCGACAAGGTCGAGTCGGTCAAGCTGCTGCCGGCCCGTGAGTTTCCGCTGCAAAAAGACGCGGTCACCCGTTTCAAGGCGCGCTTTCGCGAGCGCTTCGACGTCGACTTCCGGCGCTGCCCGATCTTTCAGGATCTGAGCAGCGGGATTACCCCGGCCGGTATCGAGTATTACCTGCCGCTGTTCTTCGACGAAACCTCGACGCTGTTCGACTACCTGCCGCAGGACACGCAAGTGTTCTCCCTGCCGGGCATCGAGCAAGCGGCGGAAAACTTCTGGAACGACGTGCGCAATCGTTATGAAGAGCGCCGCGTCGATCCATCGCGTCCTTTATTGCCACCGGCGGAATTGTTCCTGCCGGTGGAAGATTGTTTCGCCCGCCTGAAGAGTTGGCCGCGTGTGGTCGCCAGCCAACAGGATGTAGAAGGCGGTGCAGGTCGCGAGCGCTTCCCGGCACAAGCACTGCCGAATCTGGCGATCGAAGCCAAAGCCACACAACCGCTGGCGGCGCTGTCGGCATTTCTCGATGAATTCCCCGGTCGCGTGCTGTTCACCGCCGAGTCCGCCGGCCGTCGCGAAGTGCTGCTGGAGTTGCTTGAGCGCCTGAAGCTGCGACCGAAAACCGTCGACAGCTGGCCAGACTTCGTCGCGAGCAAGGATCGTCTGGCGATCACCATTGCCCCGCTCGACGAAGGCCTGATGCTCGACGATCCGGCGCTGGCATTGGTCGCGGAAAGTCCGCTGTTCGGCCAACGCGTGATGCAGCGTCGCCGCCGCGAGAAGCGTGCCGACGGCAATAACGATGCGGTGATCAAAAACCTCACCGAGCTGCGCGAAGGCGCGCCGGTGGTGCACATCGATCACGGTGTCGGCCGTTATCTGGGCCTGACGATTCTGGAAATCGACAATCAGGCTGCCGAATTCCTTACCCTCGAATATGCCGAGAACGCCAAGCTTTACGTGCCGGTAGCCAACCTGCATTTGATTGCACGCTACACCGGCAGCGACGATGCGCTGGCCCCGCTGCACCGCCTCGGCTCCGAGACCTGGCAGAAGGCCAAACGCAAAGCTGCCGAACAGGTGCGTGACGTCGCCGCCGAACTGCTCGACATCTATGCCCGTCGCGCCGCTCGCGAAGGCTACGCGTTCGCCGACCCGAAAGCCGATTACGCGACGTTCAGCGCCGGTTTCCCGTTCGAAGAAACCCCGGATCAACAATCGACCATCGAAGCCGTGCGCGAAGACATGCTCGCGCCGAAACCGATGGATCGACTGGTCTGCGGTGACGTCGGTTTCGGCAAGACCGAAGTGGCCATGCGTGCGGCGTTCATCGCCGTACACGGTGGACGCCAAGTGGCGATTCTGGTACCGACCACCCTGCTCGCCCAGCAGCACTACAACAGCTTCCGCGACCGCTTCGCCGACTGGCCGGTGACCGTGGAAGTGATGAGTCGCTTCAAATCGGCCAAGGAAGTCAACGCGGCGATCGCCGATCTGGCCGAAGGCAAGATCGACATCGTCATCGGCACGCACAAACTGCTGTCCGACGACGTCAAGATCAAAAACCTCGGGCTGGTGATCATCGACGAAGAGCACCGCTTCGGTGTGCGTCAGAAAGAACAGCTCAAGGCCCTGCGCAGCGAAGTCGACATTCTGACCCTGACCGCCACACCGATTCCGCGCACGCTGAACATGGCGGTGTCGGGCATGCGCGACCTGTCGATCATCGCCACGCCGCCGGCGCGACGCCTGTCGGTGCGCACCTTCGTCATGGAGCAGAACAAGAGCACGGTCAAAGAGGCCCTGCTCCGCGAACTGTTGCGTGGCGGCCAGGTTTACTACTTGCACAACGATGTGAAAACCATCGAGAAGTGCGCCGCCGACCTCGCCGAACTGGTGCCGGAAGCACGCATCGGCATCGGTCACGGACAGATGCGCGAACGCGAACTCGAACAGGTGATGAGCGACTTCTATCACAAGCGTTTCAATGTGCTGATCGCCTCGACCATCATCGAAACCGGTATCGACGTGCCGAGCGCCAACACCATCATCATCGAGCGCGCCGACAAATTCGGCCTAGCGCAACTGCACCAGTTGCGCGGTCGTGTCGGCCGTAGTCACCACCAGGCTTACGCGTACCTGCTGACGCCGCCGCGCCAGCAAATCACTTCGGACGCGGAAAAGCGTCTGGAAGCGATTGCCAATACTCAGGATCTCGGCGCCGGTTTCGTCCTGGCCACCAACGACCTGGAAATCCGTGGCGCCGGCGAACTGCTCGGCGATGGCCAGAGCGGGCAGATTCAGGCCGTGGGCTTCACGCTGTATATGGAGATGCTTGAACGTGCGGTGAAATCGATCCGCAAGGGCGAACAACCGAACCTCGATCAACCCCTCGGCGGTGGCCCGGAAGTCAATCTGCGGGTGCCGGCGCTGATTCCGGAAGACTATCTACCGGACGTTCACGCTCGCCTGATTCTGTACAAGCGCATTGCTTCGGCGACCGACGAGGAAGGCTTGAAGGATCTGCAAGTCGAGATGATCGACCGTTTCGGCCTGCTGCCGGAACCGACCAAGAATCTGGTGCGCATCACCGCGTTGAAGTTGCAGGCCGAGCAATTGGGCATCAAAAAAGTCGATGGCGGTCCGCAAGGTGGACGTATCGAGTTCGAAGCGCAGACGCCGGTCGATCCGATGACGCTGATCAAGCTGATCCAGAGCCAGCCAAAACGCTACAAATTCGAAGGCGCCACGATGTTCAAGTTCCAGGTGCCGATGGAACGCCCGGAAGAGCGCTTTAATACTGTAGAGGCGCTGTTTGAGCGCCTCCTCCCGAAATCTGTTTGAAGGACGCCCAATGCGCCTGTTTCGTTCGCTGACTTTGCTGCTCACCTTGGTAGCACCCTCGGTTTTCGCCGATGACCTGTATCAGGTCGAAATGATTCTGGTGCGCCAGAACGCCGTACCGGCCATCGTCAGCCGCGCCGCGCCGGAAGACTGGGCCGCTGGCGCCCAGCGCTTGGGCGACGACAGCAAGCGCACGCCTGCGCTGAATGACGTTGTCAGCAAGCTTACCGCCAGCGGCGACTACAGCGTGTTGATGCACAAGGCCTGGCAGCAAACCCTTGGCGAAGCACCGGCAAAAGTTGCGGTCAGCGACGGTCAGGAACAGTTCGGTCAGTTCCCGATCGAGGGCACGCTGGAAATGAAACTGGGGCGTTTCACCGACGTGAGCGCCGATTTCTGGGTCAACCAGATCGACAGCAACGGCATGGTCACTGCCAGCGAACGCCTGAAACAGGACAGCCACACCAAGAACGGCCAACTCAACTATCTCGACAACGGCCATCTGGCCCTGCTGATCAAGATCACTTCCCTGACCGCACCTGCGCCACGGGAAGCGCCTGAAGCGATTCCGGACTGATCGAAGTCCTTATGAACCCGCCGCTGAGTAAACCGTTGGCGCCCTCCTGGGTCAGCCGATTCAAGGAACAGAGCCTGGAACGTGGCCGACGCTACGCCCTGGAAAATCGAGTACGCATCGCCCAGGTCGGCGATGCAACGATCACCGCCAGTTGCGAAGGCTCTGGCGGTAACGTTTACCGTCAGACCATTCACCTGCGCGAGTCAGCCAAAGGCACCTTGCTGCTGGTCGATGCCGGCTGCACCTGCCCCGTTCGCAGCAACTGCAAACACTGCGCAGCGGTACTGCTGAAAGTGCAGGAAACCCTTGATTACCCCGCCGCTGCGAAAGACGCCGAGCTGTTGGAGAAACTTCAAGCCGTGCTGGAGAATCGTGGCCCGAAAGCACCGCCGCAAGTGCTGGTCGATAATGTTCAGCCGATGCCGCGGCTGTGGCTGGCCAGCGTCGAATTCAGCGCTTTCGAACCACGCAACGGCAAGATGCAGCGTTATATTCAGCATCGCGCGGCGCTGTCGTTCAGCTATCTCGACGAATACGTCAGCGGGCAGAAGAACAGCGACATTCTGATCCGTCAGGAAACCCAGACGCTGCGGATAAAACGTCACCCGGAAGTCGAACAGTCCTACCGCGAACAGTTAAGAATCCTCGGCTTTCGTATCGCCACTCGCCAGAGCAAAGCGCTACCGGAGAGCGCGGGCGAGCTGTACGAAATGGTCAACGACAGCGCCTGGCTGACGTTCACCCTTAACGATCTGCCGAAACTGCGAACGCAGGGCTGGGAATTGCAGATCGATGAAGAGTTCGGCTTTGACCTGACCGCTGTGGATGACTGGTACGCCACAGTCGAGCAGGCGCCGGAGCGTGACTGGTTTGATCTGGAGTTGGGGATCATCGTTAACGGTGAGCGCCTGAGCCTGCTGCCGATCCTGCTCAATCTGATGCGCTCGCATGCGGAGATTCTCAATCCCGAACGCCTTGCGCGCCGTCGCGATGACGAGCTGATTCTGGTCAACGTCCCACAACGCAACATTGAGCACGGGCCACTGCAGGTGGCGTTGCCGCTAGGCCGGCTGAAACCTGTGCTGATGACGCTCGGCGAGTTCTATTTGCAGGAGCCGGGCGAAACCACCCTGCGCCTGAGCAAGGCGGACGCTACGCGACTCAACTCGCTGGAAGGCATTCCGCTACTGTGGGAAGGTGGCGAGCAGATCCGCACGTTCGCTCAACGTCTGCGCGACATTCGTGATTTCAGCGTTGAAGCGCCGAAAGGCTTGAATGCGACGCTGCGCCCGTATCAGCTTGAAGGCTTGAGCTGGATGCAATCGCTGCGACAACTGGAAGTCGGCGGGATTCTCGCGGACGACATGGGTTTGGGTAAAACCCTACAGACCCTGGCGCATATTCTCAGCGAGAAAAACGCCGGGCGTCTCGATCGACCGTGCATGGTGGTGATGCCGACCAGCCTGATTCCAAACTGGCTGGATGAGGCGGCGCACTTCACCCCGCAACTGAAAGTAGTCGCGCTGTACGGCGCCACTCGCAAGAAGCATTTTGACAACCTGGGTGACTTCGACCTGATCCTCACCACCTACGCGCTGCTGCCCAAGGACGTCGAACGGCTGGCCAAGCAGCCGCTGCACGTATTGGTGCTGGATGAAGCGCAGTACATCAAAAATCCGAACAGCAAAGCCGCTCAAGCCGCGCGCGAGCTTAATGCACGTCAGCGCTTGTGCTTGAGTGGTACGCCGCTGGAAAACCACCTGGGCGAGTTGTGGTCACTGTTTCACTTCCTGTTGCCGGGCTGGCTTGGCGACGTGAAAAGCTTCAACGCCGATTACCGCGTGCCGATTGAAAAGCGCGGCAGTGAAGTCAGACTTCAGCACCTCAACGGTCGGATAAAACCGTTTCTGCTGCGCCGCACCAAGGAACAAGTGGCCACCGAGTTGCCGCCGAAAACCGAGATCATCCACTGGGTCGATCTCAACGAAGCGCAGCGCGATGTGTATGAAACCATGCGCCTGGCAATGGACAAGAAAGTCCGCGACGAGATCACCCGCAAAGGCGTGGCGCGCAGCCAGATCATCATTCTGGAGGCGCTGCTCAAGCTGCGTCAGGTTTGCTGCGATCTGCGCCTGGTCAACGACGCCACCCTGCCCGCTCGCGGCAGCACCTCCGGCAAGCTCGACAGCTTGATGGAAATGCTCGAAGAACTGTTCGAGGAAGGCCGGCGGATCCTGCTGTTTTCGCAATTCACCTCGATGCTGTCATTGATCGAAGACGAGCTGAAAAAACGTAACGTTTCCTACGCGCTGTTGACCGGCCAGACCCGCGATCGACGGACGCCGGTGAAGGAATTCCAGAGTGGCAAGCGTCAGATCTTTCTGATCAGCCTGAAGGCTGGCGGTGTCGGCTTGAACCTGACGGAAGCGGACACGGTGATTCACTACGACCCGTGGTGGAACCCGGCGACCGAAAATCAGGCGACGGATCGTGCGTACCGGATTGGTCAGGAAAAGCCGGTGTTCGTTTACAAGATGATTGCCCGGGGTACGGTGGAGGAGAAGATTCAGCACCTGCAGAAGGAAAAGTCCGACTTGGCGGCGGGCGTGCTGGATGGGCGCAAGGCCGGGGACTGGAAGTTGCAGAGTGATGATATCGAAGCGTTGTTTGCGCCGCTGCCGGACAAACTCGACAAGCGTTGAGATTTGCGTAGCCGGTTAGATAGCTATCGCTGGCAAGCCAGCTCTCACAGGTATCGAGTTGGAACACAGTTTTGTGTACGGCTCAAAACCCTGTGGGAGCTGGCTTGCCAGCGATGGGGCCATCAGATATTGCTCTATTACTTAGGGCTCAGCCCTTGGCAACAGGCAACGGCGCAAACAGCGCCTCAATGTCACTCTGCTCCAGCTTCCAGCCACCCGTCGTCCCGCCTTCAAGCACCGCCCCGGCCAACGCTGCTTTCTCCTGCTGCAGCGCCTGTATTTTTTCCTCTACTGTGCCGCGAGCGATCAGCTTGTAAACGAATACCGGATTGTTTTGCCCGATTCGATAGGCACGATCGGTGGCCTGATTCTCCACTGCCGGATTCCACCAAGGGTCGAAATGGATCACCGTGTCCGCAGCGGTCAGGTTCAAACCGGTACCCCCGGCCTTCAGACTGATCAGAAACAGCGGCACCTTACCGCCCTGAAAGTCCTTCACTGGCGTGCGCCGATCCGTGGTGTCGCCGGTCAACAACGAATAGGCAATGTCACGTTGCTGCAATTCTTCCTCGATCAAGGCAAGCATTGAGGTGAACTGCGAGAACAGCAGGATCCTGCGACCTTCGCCGAGCAGTTCTTCGAGCATCTCCATCAAGCTGACCAGCTTGCCACTGCCGGAGCGCAGTGCCTTCGCCGTCAGCGGCATCTTGATCAGACGCAAGTCGCAACAGACCTGCCGCAGCTTGAGCAAGGCATCAAGAATGATGATCTGACTGCGCGCCACGCCACTGCGGGCAATTTCGTCGCGGACTTTTTTGTCCATCGCCACGCGCACCGTTTCATAGACGTCGCGTTGGCCGTCGCTGAGATCAACCCAATGGACAATCTCGGTTTTCGGCGGCAACTCGGTGGCCACCTGATCCTTTTTGCGGCGCAGCAAAAACGGCTTGATGCGCGCTGTCAGATGCTGCATGCGCTGAACATTGCCGTGCTTCTCGATTGGCGTGCGGTAATCGCGATTGAAGGACTTGCTGTCGCCAAGCCAACCGGGCATGAGGAAATGAAACTGCGACCAAAGCTCGCCCAAGTGGTTTTCCAATGGCGTGCCGCTCAGGCACAAGCGCTGGCGGGCCTGCAAGTCGCGTGCGGCCTGCGCGGCTTTGCTGATCGGGTTTTTGATGTTCTGCGCTTCGTCGAGAATCAGTACGCTCCACAGCTGCGGCTGCAAGGTCTCCAAATCCCTTGGCAGCAACGCGTAAGTGGTCAGTATCAGATCGTACTCAGCCAGATCAGCGAAATCCTTTTGCCGCCCCGAGCCGTGCAGCGCCAATACTTTCAACTGGGGGGTGAAACGCTCGGCCTCGTCGAGCCAGTTGGGAATCAGGCTGGTCGGCATCACCGCCAGAGCCGGACAATCAAGGCGACCGGCGTGTTTTTCCGTGAGCAGATGCGCCAGGGTTTGCAGCGTTTTGCCCAGCCCCATGTCATCGCCCAGAATGCCGCCGACCTCAAGCTCGCGCAGGGTCTGCATCCAGTTCAGGCCTTCGAGCTGATACGGGCGCAGTTGCGCGTTAAGGCCGGCCGGCGCAGCGACCTGGGTGTGACTGGAATTCTGCAAGCGCTTGGCGAAGGTGCGCAGCCGCTCGCCCCCCTGCCAATCCAGCGGCACGCCATCGAGCATACTCAAGCGCGCGGCATCCGGGACACTCAAACGCAGTGCATCGCCCTGATGGCCGCCCAGGTACAACTCGCCCAGCGTGGCCATCAGCGGCTTGACCCGACTCAGCGGCAGCGCGACCTTGGCGCCCGAAGAGTCACCAAAGCCGCTGGGCTTCAGTTCGATCAAGAGCTTTTCGTCATCGCTGCGCTGTGCCAGATTGACCGGGTCAAGCAAGCGCGGCTGGGTGCGCAACAAGTGCAGAAGGATTGGTAGCAAACTATAGCGCTGGCCATTGACGACGATACCCAACTGCAAATCAAACCACTGATGCCCAGCCTCTTCTTCGACCTCGGCGTACCAATGCTCAACCGGTTGCACATTGAAATGAAAGCCGGGACTCATCTCCACTTCCCAGTTCGAGGCGCGCAACGTGGCAAGCCCTTCGTGCATAAACCCGAGCCAGGCGGAATCATCCGGCAACGTGAACATCTCACCAGGACGATCCAGCGAGCTCTTGCGCGTGGCTTTCTTGAAGCCGAGCTTTTGCAGGATCTGGCGCAGTTTCTTTTCCACCGCCGGCTGGCGTTGAATGCGCTGGGTTTCGGTACCGTTGAGGATCATCACTTCCGGGTTGCGATCCACCGTCGGCTGGCCGTTGTAGGTAAACACCAGGGCAGCGCGGTGCTCCAGAACGTATTCCCAGCGCGAGCGCTCCCGACCGCTGACGAGAGTCAGTTGTGGCTGCGGTAATACGTCGTCGATGATTCGTTCGGTCAGTTGGTGTGGCGGCGGGATTCTCGTCGCGGCGCTCATGCGATGGCTGAACTGCATGGCCTGACGTGCCGGAATGTCCGGCGCCAGAGTCAAATGGCTGGCCAGTTTCTCTTCCAGCTCATTGAACAGAGGGCCAATCTGCCGCTGTTCACGATCCAGGTAATAAAGCGGCTCCAGCGCCAGCACAGTTTCCTGCGCCGCCTCGGCACTGCTCCACTGCGCGCGGAAACCGCCGTCGGCCTGCTCGGCCCAGGCGAACTGGCCGATGCGCTTCGCGCCCGGCACCAACGGTCGCAGATCCTCGAAATCGAGGAACAGCCGCGAGGTACGCAGGAGCATTTCCAGCAGTTCGGCGCCGCTGCTGCCTTCCAGCGGATAGCCGCTGTAATAGGCGTGGTGAGAGTGCATGGCAACCAGCAGCCTGGCGACACGCAGATCCAGCTCGGACAGGTAGCCGGGCTGACGCATGAGCATTTCCGCCAGCGAATACATCGGTTTGACTTCGCGTAACTCGCCGCTCTTGAGCTGGGAAACCTTGAAAATATCGAGCAGCCACTTGCCGCTCACAGGCGTTGGCTTGAGTTTGTAAAACAGGCGCGTGCCTGCGGTTTGCGCGCCTTCTTCGGCAGGCTTGGCCGGAACGGGGATGGTCGAAAGCCAATGTTCCAGCGCCCGCCCCAACGGGATCTGTGCGTCACTTTCAGACGCTTCATGATCACTGCCCTGCAGGTGATAGAGCACCGCAGCGCAGTGTTTGCAGTCGATTGAGACAGGACAGGTGCACAGGCAACGCAAGTTGACAGAACCCAGCCGATCTTCGGACAGGTAAATGGTTTGTTCATACGCCTGATTTTCCGAACCGACGCAGAACGCCTCAATCTTTCTGTCATCGATCTCGATGATCTCTACCCGATCATCAGCGGCATAAGCCCGAGCCTTGGCCAGCGCGCTGCTAGTGAATGCCCGGGGCCAGGCCAACGACTTAAGCCGTTCGATGAGAATGCTCATGGGCAGTCCTTAGCCGGCCAGCACCCGCGCCAACGCCGACTTCACCTTGCCCATGCCGTCATGCAGCGCCTGCTCGATCTCGGCCATGGTAATCACCTCCGTGGTCTTGCCCGCCGCCGGGTTCACCACCAGCGCCAGACAGGCGTAATCCAGATCCAGCTCGCGGGCCAGTGCGGCTTCCGGCATGCCGGTCATGCCGACGATGTCGCAGCCATCACGTTCCAGACGCACGATCTCGGCGACCGTTTCCAGACGCGGGCCTTGGGTGCAGGCGTATACGCCTTGATCGCTGTACTCGCAGCCCTCGGCAGCTACCGCGGCAATCAATTGCTGACGCAGCGGCTCGCTGTAAGGAAAGCTGAAGTCGATGTGGGTGACATGCTCCAGATCATCGGCGAAAAAGGTGTGCTCGCGCCCGCTGGTGTAGTCGACGATCTGGTGTGGCACGCAGAAATGTCCTGTGCCCATGGCCGAATGAATCCCGCCCACGGCGTTCACCGCGATGATCGCTTCGGCCCCGGCCTGCTTCAGCGCCCACAGATTGGCGCGGTAGTTGACCTTGTGCGGCGGGAAGCGATGCGGGTGGCCGTGACGGGCGAGGAACAACACTTCCTTGCCGGCGTATTCGCCAATCTGCACGTCGGCCGACGGCGCGCCGTAGGGCGTGTCCACTGCCAGCGATTGGCGAATGGTCAGGCCTTCGAGTTGGGTCAGGCCGGTGCCACCGATGATTGCGTAAACCGTCATAGCGAAAAATCCTTAATCGATCAGTTGAGCGTCTTTGAGCGCGCCAATGGCGGTGAGCCAGCGCGGATCCTGACGGTAATCGGTGCTGGCGAAGGCCTGACCGCGCATGCGGGCGATTCGGGCCGATGGCTTGACCTTCATGCGTTGCGCGGCGCTCAAGGCGAGCTCTGCAGCAGCGCGGTCGTTGCACACCAACCCCATGTCGCAACCGGCAGTCAGTGCGGCTTCGATGCGGCTGGCGGCATCGCCAACAACGTGGGCACCGGCCATCGACAGATCGTCGCTGAAGATCACGCCGTCGAACTGCAATTCGCCGCGCAGAATGTCCTGCAACCAGCGCCGGGAGAAACCGGCCGGCTGCGAATCCACCTGCGGATAGATGACGTGTGCCGGCATGATCGCGGCCAGTTGTTTGCTCAGCTTGGCGAACGGCACGAGGTCGTTGGCGCGGATTTCGTCGAGGCTGCGCTCGTCATTCGGAATCGCCACGTGGGAATCGGCTTCAGCCCAGCCATGACCGGGGAAGTGCTTGCCAGTAGCGGCCATGCCAGCGCTGTTCATGCCGCGAATGAATGCGCCGGCGAGTAACGCGGCGCGCTCAGGATCGCCTTCGAACGAACGGGTGCCGACCACGGCGCTGCGCTGGTAATCCAGATCGAGCACCGGGGCGAAACTCAGGTCGAGACCGACCGCCAGCACTTCGGTAGCCATGATCCAGCCACATTGCTCGGCGAGGTATTCAGCATTCGGGTTGTCGGCGATCGCGCGCATGGCCGGCAGCCGCACGAAGCCCTGACGCAGACGCTGCACGCGACCGCCCTCCTGATCCACTGCCAGCAACAGATCCGGGCGAATTGCGCGAATCGACGCACTCAGCTCACGCACTTGGCGCGGATGCTCGATGTTGCGCGCGAAAATGATCAGGCCGCCCACTTCGGGCTGACGCAACAATTGGCGATCTTCGGCCGTCAGCCAGGTACCGGCGACGTCCACCATCAACGAGCCTTGCAGGCCAGCAGTCATAGAGATTCCTTGAAAACGAAAAACCCGATCCGCAACAAATCGCTACCGTGAGCCATGCTCGGCAGGTCGGCAATTTCTATGGATTTCGGGTTCAGAACGAGAGTCGGCATGGGCGGCTAGCTTAGCGGATACAAGCTGCCGCGCCCACCCGTGCGCGGTTAAACCTTGGCGGCGACCGGCGTAGATTTGCTGCGCGGACGCAGTTGCGCGGTGGCCATCGCGGCGTCAGTGACACCGGTTTCGGCGCGCATGCCCGCAGCGAGGAACGGCACCATCAGGCGCATCACTTGCTCGATGGAGGTGTTGACGCCGAAATCGGTCTCGGCGATCGCGCGCAAGGCCTTGATGCCGGACATGCTGAACGCGGCGGCGCCGAGCATGAAATGCACGCGCCAGAACAGTTCGATCGGCGGAATGCGTGGTGCGGCTTCGTTGACCAGCAGCATGTAGCGACGGAACACCTTGCCGTACATGTCTTCCAGGTAACGGCGCAAGTGGCCCTGACTCTGGCTGAACGCGAGACCGAGCAGGCGCATGAAGATCGACAGATCGTTGCCGCTGCGTGGTTGAACCACGAGCGCCTGCTCGACGAGGATTTCCAGCAGTTCTTCGAGCGTCGGTTTGTTTTCAGGCCTGGCCTGACGGCGCTCCAGTTCCTTGTCCAGGCTGATGCAGAACGGCCCGAGGAAGCGCGAGAAAACCGCCTGAATCAGCGCTTTTTTCGAGCCGAAGTGATAGTTCACTGCTGCCAGGTTGACGCCAGCCTTGCTGGTGATTAAACGCAATGAGGTTTCAGCGAAACCTTTCTCCGCGAACAACTGCTCGGCAGCATCAAGAATGCGTTCAACGGTTTCCGACTGGGCCATGGCTACTCCGCCTGACAAACACTTGTTTGAAACATACGTTTCAGCCTGTGCCTTGTCAAGCCCGCCTGTTCGTTTTGGGAATGGTCGGTCAGCTATTTAACCACACAAGCCCAGTGCATTAATAAGCACGAAAGCCGACCGTCCGGCGGCGCAGGAAAAAACGGGCATTGCCAAGGGCGATTCACTGTATATAATCCCAGTCACTGTATAAAAAGACAGAGCGATCAATATGCTAAAGCTGACGCCACGCCAAGCCGAGATTCTGGCCTTTATCAAACGCTGCCTCGAAGACAACGGCTACCCGCCAACCCGCGCGGAAATCGCTCAGGAACTGGGTTTCAAATCGCCGAACGCGGCTGAAGAACATCTCAAGGCACTGGCCCGCAAAGGTGCCATCGAGATGACCCCTGGCGCTTCTCGCGGTATTCGCATTCCCGGCTTCGAAGCCAAAGCCGACGACTCCACTCTGCCGATCATTGGCCGGGTCGCTGCCGGCGCGCCAATCCTCGCCCAGCAGCACATCGAAGAATCCTGCAACATCAATCCGGCCTTCTTTCATCCACGCGCTGATTATCTGTTGCGTGTACACGGCATGAGCATGAAGGACATCGGCATTTTCGACGGTGACCTGCTCGCCGTGCACACCACCCGCGAAGCGCGCAATGGCCAGGTCGTCGTCGCCCGCATCGGCGATGAAGTGACGGTCAAACGCTTCAAGCGTGAAGGCAGCAAGGTCTGGCTGATTGCCGAAAACCCTGAGTTCGCCCCGATCGAAGTCGACCTGAAAGATCAGGAACTGGTGATCGAAGGCTTGAGTGTCGGCGTCATTCGCCGCTAAAGGAGGCTTTATGCAGTTCCCACACACCCCTCAGCAAACACAACTGCCTTTATTCGAAGCGTTTCTGGCGCAACCGATGGCGCCGATCCTGAAAGACGTGGTCGAACGCCCTTGGAATGCCGAACCCGAAGTATTCAGTGAGCTGTCACTGCGCGGTGCTGCCGGGAACTGCCTGAACCTGCTCGCCCCGATCCTGCGCGAACTCAGTGAAGATCAGGACGCGCGCTGGCTGACGCTGATCGCACCACCTGCCAGCCTGACCCAGACATGGCTGCGAGATGCCGGGCTGAATCGCGAACGCATTCTGCTACTGCAACCAAGGGGCGCTCAGAGCGCTCAACAACTGGCGTGCGAAGCTCTGAAGCTGGGTCGCAGTCATACCGTGGTCACTTGGCTCAACCCGCTAAACACCCACTCGCGGCAACAACTGATCAGCGCTGCACGCACGGGCGACGCTCAGAGTCTAAACATCCGCTTGGGTTGATTGCTGGCAGCACGCGCTGTGTGAAGCGCAGGGCTTCTCCAGGGACAGAGAAGCCGATCTGAAGCGGTAACGTCAAACAGTAGAAAGGCGGGGATCAATGAAGAACCCGCGGCCCCTCTTCCTTATCAAACTCGCCTTCGACCATACGACCGGCCATTTGCACGCCGACGCTCAACATCGCTTTAGCGATTTCCACATGCTGACCTTGCAGGAACGCCTTGGCATCGTCGGAGAAATCCAGCGTCACCAAAGAACCCTCGTCCTCAGCCCTGCGCAGTTCGATTCGGCCGTCTGGTAACTCGACAATTTCTAGAAAGGACGTTGGCATAAAGGTCTGTTCTCCACGAAAGGCAGGCATTATATAGACATCATTCAGGCTTCGCTCGGGATCTTGACCAGCAGCATGTTTCAGATTGCCACCGTGTCAATCGCCCTCAGCACTCGTTCAAGCCTTCGCGAAAACGTATCGCCAGACCTTTCAAGTTCTGCCGCCAGCTCTCCAGCTCCTCTCGACTCAACTCTTCCGGCGCTTCCTCTTCATCCAGATTAATCGCCTGAATCAACGGTTGAGTCACATCCCCTTTCGGTTTGTGTGGCACCCGTGGCGGCTGGAACAGCGCCGAATGCGCAGCCAGCAGTTTTGCCAGCCAGGTTTCAGAGTTGCCCGCCAACTCAACCATTTCGGCGAGTTCAGGAATCGCAATCGACTCCAGCACTTCACGCGTCAGCAGCATCTCAGCCCGTGGTGCATTAGCCTGCGGCAGACGATAGAAACCCGCGATCTCGTGGCAAAGACCCAGCAAGGCGCCGTACAGGTGAAACAGCGCCGATTCACGTCCGGCCTGAATCAACGCCAGTGAATTCATCGCCCGCCCCTCCTCAGCGCGAGCCAAGGCTTCGAGCGACAGGCCAGCGAAATAGATCTTCTGATTGGTACGGGTATAGAGTTCGTGAGCCATGACGGCGCTCCCCACAACGAAATAATTGCTTCACACAGGCCGGACAGTGTCATGGATCAGCTGATCCCACCGCAAGCACAAAACAAAAAGGCCGCATGAAAACCCAAGGGTTCTCATGCGGCCTTTCAGTATCAGGCTAATGCTTAATCAGCTTTGGCCTTCGTACGCTTGTCTTCAACCGTCCACTTGCCACCGTCGTAGTAAGCCTTCCAGCCAGTAGGCTTGCCGTCGACTTCGGTCTGCACGTATTGCTCCTTGGTCTTGCGGCTGTAGCGAATCACCGCTGGCAGACCGTCAGGGTCCTTCTGCGGCGCTTCGCACAGGAAGTGATACTTCGGATCAATCTCGTCCTTGTGCGGCAGAATCTCGATCACCAGCGGAGCACGGGTCTCGCGGTTTTTCGGGAACTGACTGGCCGCCAGGAACAGACCGGACGCACCGTCGCGCAGGATGTAGGTGTCGTTGACCTTTTCGCATTTCAGCTCAGGCATCTTCACCGGATCCATCTTCGGCGGCGCTGCATCACCGCTTTTCAGCAGTTTGCGGGTGTTCTTGCACTCAGGGTTGGTGCAACCGAAGAACTTGCCGAAACGGCCAGTCTTGAGCTGCATCTCGCTGCCGCACTTGTCGCATTCCAGGCTCGGACCTTCGTAGCCCTTGATGCGATAGCTGCCCTCTTCGATTTCGTAGCCAGCACAATCCGGGTTGTTACCGCAGATGTGCAGCTTGCGCTTCTCGTCCAGCAGGTAAGCGTCCATCGCCGTGCTGCAGATCGGGCAACGATGCTTGCCACGCAACACCAGCGATTCCGACTCACCTTCGTCGTCCGCAGCGATTTCGTCGCCCGGCACCAGGTTGACGGTGGCCTTGCAGCGTTCTTTCGGCGGCAGGCTGTAGCCTGAGCAACCAAGGAACACGCCGGTCGACGCAGTACGAATCTGCATCGGACGGCCGCAAGTGGTGCACGGAATGTCGGTCATGACCGGCTGGTTGGCACGCATGCCGCTGTCCGGGTTTTCGGCTACTTCGAGCTTCTTTTTGAAGTCGCCGTAGAACTCGTCCAGCACACTTTTCCAGTCGCGCTCACCCTGTGCCACGTCATCGAGGTTCTCTTCCATGCCGGCAGTGAAGCCGTAGTCCATGAGGTTGGAGAAGCTTTCCGACAGACGCTCGGTGACGATGTCACCCATCTTTTCCGAATAGAAACGACGGTTGTGCAGGGTCACGTAGCCGCGATCCTGAATGGTCGAGATGATCGCAGCGTAAGTCGAAGGACGACCGATGCCACGTTTTTCCATTTCTTTAACCAGGCTCGCTTCCGAGTAACGCGCCGGCGGCTTGGTGAAGTGCTGGGACGGATCGAGCTTGATCAGCTTCATCACGTCGCCCTGCGCCATATCGGGCAGAACGTCGTCATCACCCGGCTTGGCAATTTGCGGCATAACGCGGGTGTAACCGTCGAACTTGAGGATACGACCCTTGGCACGCAGCTCGAAATCGCCAGCACCCACGCTGACGGTGGTCGACAGATATTGCGCCGGCAGCATCTGGCAAGCGAGGAACTGGCGCCAGATCAACTCGTAGAGACGCTCAGCGTCACGCTCCATGCCTGCAAGCTTGCTCGGAATGGTGTTGGCGTCGGACGGACGAATCGCTTCGTGAGCCTCTTGTGCGCCTTCCTTGCTGCTGTAGACGTTTGGCGTTTCCGGCAGGTACTTCTTGCCGAACTCGTCTTCGATGTAAGTACGCGCCATCGTCACGGCATCAGCCGAGAGGTTGGTCGAGTCGGTACGCATGTAAGTGATGTAGCCGGCTTCGTAGAGACGTTGGGCCATCATCATGGTTTTCTTCACGCCGAAGCCCAGGCGGTTACTCGCAGCCTGTTGCAGTGTCGAGGTGATGAATGGCGCCGAAGGCTTGCTGCTGGTCGGCTTGTCTTCGCGCTTGACGATGCTGTAGCTGGAAGACTTGAGCTTCTCCAGCGCGGCCATGGCCTGGGCTTCGTTGAGCGGCTTGAAGGCCTCGCCTTTCTCGCGAGCCACTTCGAAACGCACGGTCGAGCCTTTGGTGGTGCCGAGATCGGCATGCACTTCCCAGTACTCTTCCGGGTTGAATGCACGGATTTCACGCTCACGCTCGACCACCAGCTTCACGGCAACCGATTGCACGCGACCGGCAGACAGGCCACGGGCGATCTTCGCCCACAGCAGCGGCGAGACCATGTAACCCACAACGCGGTCGAGGAAACGACGGGCCTGCTGAGCGTTGACACGATCGATGTCCAGCTCGCCCGGTTCCGAGAAGGCTTCCTGAATCGCCTTCTTGGTGATTTCGTTGAACACCACACGCTTGTAGCGGCTGTCGTCACCACCGATGGCTTCGCGCAGGTGCCAGGCAATGGCTTCCCCCTCGCGATCCAAGTCGGTTGCGAGATAGATGGTGTCAGCATCTTTGGCGAGCCGGCGCAGCTCTTCGATGACCTTCTCTTTACCCGGGAGGATCTCGTACTTGGCTTTCCAGCCATGATCGGGATCGACACCCATACGCGAGACCAGCTGCTTGCGCGCTTTCTCTTTCGGCGAGAGCACCGGACCTTCGCCCGCAGCAGCCTTGCCGCGCTTGGCGGCTGGCTCTTTGCTGGCGCTAGCCGAACCGCTGGTGGGCAGGTCTCGGATATGGCCGATACTCGACTTCACCACGTATTGGTTACCCAGATACTTGTTGATGGTCTTGGCCTTAGCCGGGGATTCCACAATGACCAGCGATTTGCCCATGGATCAGAAAATTCCTGAATTCTAGAAGTGAAAGGCGGTTGGCGCCTGACGCGGCACCGCTATATATAGTTGATACAAGGTGAGGTCAAGCACAGGGTTCTGTGCACACTCGCCTCATGCCTTGGAAAAAAGGCTCGGTTCGGCTTGCACCAAAGCAAAGCGTGGCACCTGCTCGCCGTCAACCTCGACCGACTCGAGAAACATGCTCAGAGGGCGCACCCAAAAGCCGTAATCGCCATACAGGGCTTGGTAAAAGACCACTTCTTCTTCGGTCTCGGAGTGCCGCGCAACACTGAATACGCGGTACTGCGGACCTTTGTAATGTTGGTAGAGCCCAGGTTGTATCGGCATGGTTTGGCCCTCACTCAAATTTTTTCAAAAATAAAAACAAAATAAATCCACAAAAACAAAAACCGGGGCACTTGGCCCCGGCTTCCATCGACGAGACGCTTAAACGCGTTCGAAGACGGTGGAGATGCCTTGGCCGAGACCAATGCACATAGTGGCCACCCCGAAGGTGCCGCTATTCTGCTTCATCACGTTCAGCAAGGTGCCGGAAATACGGGCACCGGAGCAACCGAACGGGTGACCCAGGGCGATCGCGCCGCCGTGCAGGTTAACCTTCTCGTTCATCTTGTCGAGCACTTTCAGATCTTTCAGCACTGGCAGGGCCTGTGCGGCGAACGCTTCGTTGAGCTCGAAGAAGTCGATATCGTTGATCCCAAGGCCCGCACGCTTCAGGGCTTTTTGTGTCGCCGGAACTGGACCATAGCCCATGATCGCCGGATCCACACCCGCCACTGCCATCGAACGGATAACCGCCATTGGCTGGATACCCAGGTCCTGTGCACGCTGCGCCGACATCACGATCATGCACGAAGCACCATCAGTGATCTGCGACGAAGTACCGGCAGTCACGGTGCCGCCCTTTGGATTGAAGGCTGGCTTGAGAGCCGCCAGACTTTCCAGGGTGGTTTCCGGACGAATGGTTTCGTCATAGTCGAACAGTTTCAGGAAACCGTTCTCGTCGTAGCCTTGCATCGGAATGATTTCGTCTTTGAACTTGCCTTCCACGGTGGCCTTGTGGGCCAACTGGTGGGAACGCACGCCGAAAGCGTCTTGCTGTTCGCGAGTGATGCCGTGCATTTTGCCGAGCATTTCCGCGGTCAGGCCCATCATGCCCGAGGCTTTCGCCGCGTACAGCGACATGTGCGGGTTCGGATCGACACCGTGCATCATGCTCACGTGGCCCATATGCTCGACGCCGCCAACCACGAACACGTCACCGTTACCGGTCATGATCGCTTGCGCAGCGGTGTGCAGTGCGCTCATCGACGAGCCACACAGACGGCTGACGGTCTGGCCGGCCGAGGTGTGCGGGATCTGGGTCATCAGCGACGCCATGCGCGCGATGTTCCAGCCCTGCTCCAGGGTCTGGTTGACGCAGCCCCAGATCACGTCCTCGACTTCAGCAGGATCAACCTTGGCGTTGCGTTCCAGCAGTTTGCTGATCAGGTGCGCCGACATGTCTTCAGCACGGGTGTTGCGGTGCATGCCGCCCTTGGAGCGGCCCATCGGAGTACGACCGAAGTCGACAATCACGACGTCTCTAGGATTCAAGCTCATAAGTTCACTCTCACTCTAGTTGGGGGCGCTTAACCGAAGAAGCTCTGGCCGGTTTTGGCCATTTCACGCAGCTTCGCGGTCGGGTGGTACAGCGCGCCCAAATCAGCGTACTGGTCAGCCAGGGCAACGAACTCGGCAACACCGATCGAATCGATGTAGCGCAGCGCACCGCCACGGAATGGAGGGAAACCGATACCGTAAACCAGACCCATGTCGGCTTCGGCGGCGGTTTCAACGATGCCGTCTTCCAGGCAACGCACGGTTTCCAGACACAGCGGGATCATCATCCAGTTGATGATGTCTTCGTCAGTGACTTCGCGCTGCTCGTAAACGATCGGCTTGAGCACTTCCAGCACCGACGGATCGGCAACTTTCTTCTGCTTGCCTTTCTTGTCGGCCTCGTAGGCGTAGAAGCCCTTGCCGTTCTTCTGGCCCAGGCGCTTGGCTTCGTACAGCACGTCGATGGCCGAACGACGGTCATCCTTCATGCGATCCGGGAAGCCTTCAGCCATCACGTCACGACCGTGGTGACCGGTGTCGATGCCGACCACGTCCATCAGGTATGCCGGGCCCATCGGCCAGCCGAATTTTTCCATGACCTTGTCGATACGGACGAAGTCCACACCGGCGCTGACCAGCTTGGCGAAACCGCCGAAGTACGGGAACAGTACGCGGTTGACCAGGAAGCCCGGGCAGTCGTTGACGACGATCGGGTTCTTGCCCATTTTCTTGGCGTAGGCAACGGTAGTGGCAACAGCCAGCTCGCTGGACTTCTCGCCACGGATCACTTCCACCAGCGGCATCATGTGCACCGGGTTGAAGAAGTGCATGCCGACGAAGTTTTCCGGACGCTTGAGGGCCTTGGCCAGCAAACTGATAGAAATTGTCGAGGTGTTGGACGCGAGGATGGTGTCCTCTTTGACCTGACCTTCCACTTCAGCCAACACGGCTTGCTTGACCTTCGGGTTCTCGACCACAGCTTCGACAACCAGATCGACGTGACCGAAGTCGCCGTAGGACAGGGTTGGACGAATGGCGTTGAGCACTTCAGCCATTTTCGCAGCGGTCATGCGACCTTTATCAACGCGGCCAACCAGCAGTTTGGCGGCTTCGGCCAGCCCCTGCTCGATACCGTGCTCGTTGATGTCCTTCATCAGGATCGGCGTCCCTTTGGAAGCCGACTGATAGGCGATACCGCCACCCATGATGCCGGCGCCGAGTACAGCGGCCTGCTTCACGTCTTTGGCGATTTCGTCATAGGCCTTGGCCTTTTTCTTCAGCTCCTGATCGTTCAGGAACAGACCGATCAAGCTCTGCGCGGCAGAGGTCTTGGCCAGTTTGACGAAACCGGCGGCTTCGACTTCCAGCGCCTTGTCACGACCGAAGTTCGCGGCTTTCTGGATGGTCTTGATCGCTTCAACCGGTGCCGGGTAGTTCGGACCAGCTTGACCGGCAACGAAACCTTTGGCGGTTTCGAAAGCCATCATTTGTTCAATGGCGTTCAGCTTGAGTTTTTCAAGTTTCGGCTGACGCTTGGCCTTGAAGTCGAACTCGCCGGAGATGGCGCGTTTGATCAGTTCAAGAGCGGCTTCCTGCAGCTTCTCCGGAGCAACCACGGCGTCGACGGCGCTGACTTTCAGGGCGTCTTCAGGGCGGTTTTCCTTACCGGAGGCAATCCATTCGATGGCGTTGTCGACACCGATCAGGCGCGGCAGACGCACGGTGCCGCCGAAGCCTGGGTAGATGCCCAGTTTGACTTCCGGCAGACCGATCTTGGCCTTGGTCGACATGACGCGATAGTCAGCCGCCAGGCACATTTCCAGACCGCCGCCCAGTGCGATGCCATTAATGGCCACTACGGTTGGGACATCGAGGTCTTCGAAATCGCTGAAGATCTTGTTGGCTTCGAGATTGCCAGCAACCAGCTCGGCATCCGGCAGCTTGAAGTTGTCGACAAATTCGGTGATGTCGGCGCCGACGATGAACACGTCCTTGCCACTGCTGACGATCACGCCCTTGATCGAAGCATCTGCCTTGATGGTGTCTACGGCCTGACGCAGTTCGTTCAGGGTTAGACGGTTGAACTTGTTGACGGACTCACCCTTGAGGTCGAATTTCAATTCGACGATGCCACTTTCAAGAGCTTTAACCGTGATGGCTTTACCTTCGTAAATCATCAACTGATCTCCACGATATGGAAGCTGAACAGTACACGTCGGACGCAGGCGAATGGCTCGGCAGGACGCTTTTTCGTCGATGCTAACGCCAATCCACCCGGCACACCCGCCAACGCGATAGTCGGGATTCTGTAGGAGCAGTCTGTAAGACAAACGCTCAATTCATACGCCCGTTTGATTTGGGTACGTCACCTTCACGGAATTTCCAACAATTGTCAATCGCCCAAAATACGGGTTGAAATGCGACTTTGCGGTCATTTCCGTCAGACGAAGACCCGCAACACGCGTCTGCATGTGAAGCCATTCATAGAATCAATAGTTAGAAAAGTCGCCCTAATTCGCGGCGGCCCTTGTTTAAAGGGCTACGCTGGGAGGACTACAGAGAAATGCGCTGAGCGCTCCAGGCCCCATCAGCATCAAAAAACGTTTCCGGCCTGCCTGGCCAACCCCGCCCGATGAATCATGTCGGGCTTTTTATTGCGCGTCTGCCGGACGTTTCACACCATTGCAGTGCGAAAAGTCCGCGCGTCACGCCAGTGCTTTCAGAGTGGCGTCGATATCCTGCAAAACCGTCGCTTCACCCTTCTCGCCCCAATACAGAGCGATCATCTGCTTGTCTGCCTCGACTTTGAAAACGTTGCCCGGCAACTTTTCGAAATGATTGAGCAGCGCACGATCCTCGCAGACTTCCTGCCATTGATTGACCCATACACCCGGCGATTTCTGCCAGTAAGTCCAGCAGACGGGCTGCTTGCTACGGCGCGGTCGATGATATTGCGCACACGGGTTCGGCGGCTCTTGCGCCAGCCAGTGCGGCCATTCCTGAGGGGCCAGCTGCATGGCCAGACCGATGCGTCGCGCCTCCATGCGCAGGGCGATGCGACCGCTTTGCGCGCGCGATGGGCGCAGCCACGCCAGCGGACTTAAAACCACCAGCAGGATTGACACCACCAACCAGACCGTCATATCTCTATTCCCAATTCTTGGTGAGCGCATTGTGTCACTTTGGAACCAATGCGCTTGAAACCAGCCATACTTAACAATATTGAAATCTCACGAGGAGCACCTCATGCCCTACCACCACATCCTGGTCGCCGTAGATCTGACCGAAGAGTGCGACCCTGTGATTCACCGCGCCCGAGAGCTATCGGTGAGCAATGGCGCCAAGCTGTCGCTGGTGCATATTGTCGAGCCGATGGCCATGGCGTTCGGCGGCGACGTGCCGATGGATCTGTCACAACTGCAACAACAGCAGTTCGATCAGGCCAAGGAACGCCTCGAGCGCCTGAAACTCAAGTACTCCGAGCTCGAAGGCGCCAATTGTCACCTGACTTATGGCCAGCCACGCCAGGAAATCCATCATTTCGCCAAGGAACAAGCATGCGACCTGATCGTGGTCGGCAGTCATGGCCGTCACGGTCTGGCGCTGTTGCTCGGCTCGACCGCGAATGACGTGCTGCACGGCGCGCCATGCGATGTATTGGCGGTACACTTGGTCAAACGCTGAAATACCATTCCATGCAGGAGTAAGCCTGCTCGCGATAGCGTTCTGACACTCGACGAATTCGTTGAATGCTAAACCTCTATCGCGAGCAGGCTCACTCCTACAAGGGAACTGCGTTTACATATGAAAAGCCCGGCGCTCATTACTGAGCGCCGGGCTTTTTCACATCAGGGCCAATCAGGCATCCAGCTCGGCCCAACGTTCCATCAACGCATCCAGCTCAGCCTGCAACTGCTCCAGCGAAGCAATCACCTTGGCTGTTTCAGCCGCAGGGCGCTGATAGAAGCCAGCTTCAGCCATTTCGGCTTCCACGGCAGCAATCTGCTGTTCCTTGGCGTCGATATCAGCGGGCAACGCTTCCAGCTCGCGTTGCAGCTTGTAGCTCAGCTTTTTCTTGGCAGCCGGGGCAGCAGCGACAGGTGCTGCAACTACAGCAGGCTCGGCAGTGACCACCGCCGAATTCAAGTCAGCCTTGCCCGACTTGCTTTCAGTCACGCCCAACAGGCGCGGCGAACCACCCTGACGGATCCAGTCCTGATAGCCGCCGACGTACTCACGCACCTTGCCTTCACCTTCGAAGACCAGCGTGCTGGTGACCACGTTGTCGAGGAATGCCCGGTCGTGGCTGACCATCAGCACGGTGCCGTTGAAAGTCAGCAGCACTTCTTCGAGCAGCTCGAGGGTTTCCACGTCGAGGTCGTTGGTCGGTTCGTCGAGGACCAGCAGGTTCGCCGGCTTGCTGAACAACTTGGCAAGCAACAGACGCGCACGCTCACCACCCGACAGCGCCTTGACCGGCGTGCGGGCACGCTGCGGGCTGAACAGGAAGTCGCCGAGGTAGCTCAGCACGTGACGGCTCTGGCCGTCGATATCGATAAAGTCGCGACCTTCGGCGACGTTGTCGATCACGGTTTTTTCCAGATCCAGCTGATGGCGCAGCTGGTCGAAGTACGCTACGTCGATCCGCGTGCCCTCTTCCACTTTGCCACTGGTCGGTTGCAGACCGCTGAGCATCAGTTTCAGCAGGGTGGTCTTGCCGGTACCGTTGGCGCCGAGCAGACCGATACGGTCGCCGCGCGTCAGCACCATCGAGAAATCCTTGATCAGGAACGGGCCGCCCGGGTGCGCGAAACTCACGTTCTCGAGCACCATCACCTGCTTGCCGGACTTGTCGGCAGTGTCCAGCTGAATGTTGGCCTTGCCAGTGCGTTCACGACGTTCGCTACGCTCGACGCGCAACGCTTTCAGGGCGCGGACGCGGCCCTCGTTACGGGTGCGGCGAGCCTTGATGCCCTGGCGGATCCAGACTTCTTCCTGGGCCAGTTTCTTGTCGAACAGCGCGTTGGCGGTTTCTTCAGCGGCCAGCGCGGCTTCTTTGTGTACGAGGAAACTGGCGTAGTCGCCGTTCCAGTCGATCAGGCCACCGCGATCCAGTTCAAGGATGCGCGTGGCGAGGTTTTGCAGGAAGGAACGGTCGTGCGTGATGAACAGCACGGCGCCCTGGAAATCTTTCAGCGCTTCTTCGAGCCAGGCAATCGCACCGATGTCCAGGTGGTTGGTCGGTTCGTCGAGCAGCAGCAGATCCGGCTCGGACACCAGCGCCTGTGCCAGCAGCACGCGACGACGCCAGCCGCCGGACAACTGGGCGAGGGTCTTGTCCGCCGGCAGTTGCAGACGGCTCAAAGTGCTCTCGACCAGAGTCTGCAAGCGCCAGCCATCACGGGCTTCGAGGTCTTGCTGAACGTGCATCAGCTTGTTCAGGTCATCTTCGGTAACGCAGTTCTGCGCGAGGTGATGGTATTCGGCGAGCAACGCGCCCACGCCATCAAGGCCTTCGGCAACCACGTCGAACACCGTCCGGTCGTCGGCCACCGGCAATTCTTGCGGCAATTCGCCGATTTTCAGACCGGGGGCACGCCACACCGAGCCTTCATCGGGCTTCTGGTCGCCCTTGACCAGTTTCATCATGCTGGACTTGCCAGTGCCGTTGCGGCCGATGATGCACACCCGCTCACCACGGGCGATCTGCCAGGACACCTTGTCCAACAACGGCATAGCGCCGAACGCAAGGGACACATCGCTGAATTTGAGCAGGGTCATGAGCTTCTCCAAAAACCGGGCGCGCATTCTACCTGAGTTAGGGCTTCAAAAGGCCGGCAATTTGTCTGTTGAAGCACTCTGCACAACATTTGTTGCGAACTTGTGCTGCGAGGCCGGCAAAGCTTTCGCCGCTTGCTGGCAAAAGGCTAAGCTACAGACAATTCAGTGCTGATTCGTGTCGGCACTTGTCATGATTTCTCTGCCCGGATGTCTCATGCGCAGTCGCCTTTTCAGTGTTTTCTCCTGTTTGCTACTTACCGCCGCTGCCGCTCAATCCGCTCAGGCGGTGGACCTGTCTACCCAACGCCAGTATTACGATGAAGCCAAGCGCGCCTTGGCCAAGGGCGATACCGGCCCGTATTTCCGCTACAGCCAGGCGCTGGCCGATTACCCGCTGGAACCGTACCTGGCCTACGACGAACTGACCGCGCGCCTGAAGACCGCGAGCAATGCGGAAATCGAAAAATTCCTCGCCGAACACGGCGATCTGCCCCAGGCCAACTGGATGAAACTGCGCTGGTTGCGCTGGCTCGCCGACCGCGGCGACTGGGCGACCTTCGTCAAGTATTACGACCCGAAACTCAACTTCACCGAGCTGGATTGCCTCAATGCGCAATACCAGATCACTCACGACAAGAAAGCCGAAGGCTATGCCAACGCCGACAAGCTGTGGCTGACGGGCAAATCGCAACCCGCCGCGTGTGACGCGCTGTTCGGGATTTGGGCCGCCGATGGTCAGCTCACTGAGCAGAAACGCTGGGAGCGCACCAAACTCGCCGCTCAGACGCGCAACTATCCCCTGGCCAACAGCCTGGTCAACGGCCTGACTACCCTCGCCCCGCGCGGCCGTTTACTGGTGGATGTGGCGCAAAAGCCGGAACTGCTCAATCAGCCTTCACGCTTCACCCCGGCCGACGAGCCGATGTCCGATGTCGTCAGCCTCGGCCTGCGCCGCCTCGCGCGTCAGGATCCGGACAAGGCCATGGCGCTGCTCGACGGCTACGCCAGCAGCATGCATTTCTCCCGCGATGAAAAAGTCGCGATCGCCCGGGAAATCGGCCTGACTCTGGCGAGGCGTTTCGACAGCCGCGCGCTGGACGTGATGACCAAATACGATCCGGAACTGCGCGACAACACCGTCTCGGAATGGCGTTTGCGCCTGCTGTTGCGTCTGGCGCGCTGGGACGATGCGTATCAGCTGACTCGCCGTCTGCCGCAGGACCTGGCCACCACCAACCGCTGGCGCTACTGGCAGGCGCGCAGCCTGGAACTGGCCCAGCCGCAAAACCCGGAAGCGCAGACGCTGTACAAAAACCTCGCTCGCGAGCGCGACTTCTATGGGTTCCTCGCCGCCGATCGCTCGCAATCGCCCTACTCGCTGAACAACAAGCCATTGGTCCTCAGTCAGGCGCTGATCAACAAGGTGCGCAACACTCCAGGCGTACGCCGCGCGCTGGAATTCCACGCCCGCGGACAGATCGTCGACGGTCGCCGCGAGTGGTATCACGTCAGCCGCCACTTCAATCGCGATGAAATGGTTGCTCAGGCGAAACTCGCTTACGACTTGAAATGGTATTTCCCAGCGATCCGCACCATCAGTCAGGCGCAATACTGGGACGATCTGGATATTCGTTTCCCGATGGCCCACCGCGAAACACTCGTGCGGGAAGCCAAGGTGCGTGGCCTGCATTCAAGTTGGGTGTTTGCCATCACCCGTCAGGAAAGCGCCTTCATGGACGACGCCCGCTCCGGCGTCGGCGCCAGTGGCCTGATGCAACTGATGCCCGGCACCGCCAAGGAAACCGCACGTAAGTTCAGCATCCCGCTGGCCTCGCCGCAGCAGGTGCTCGATCCGGACAAAAACATCCAGCTCGGCGCCGCTTACCTGAGCCAGGTGCACAGCCAGTTCAACGGCAACCGTGTCCTCGCCTCCGCCGCCTACAACGCCGGACCGGGTCGCGTACGCCAATGGCTGCGCGGCGCCGATCACCTGAGCTTTGACGTGTGGGTGGAAAGCATCCCGTTCGATGAAACCCGTCAGTACGTGCAGAACGTGCTGTCTTATTCGGTGATCTACGGCCAGAAGCTCAACTCGCCACAGCCGCTGGTGGATTGGCATGAGCGGTATTTTGATGATCAGTGATCCAGCGCTTAGTGCCGGATAACGAAAAATGCCCATATCTCGCGATACGGGCATTTTTTATGGGCACGGCCTTAGTGAATGGCAGGATCGGTGACAGGATTCGTTGAAGCGCTCTTGCCATCATTGAACTGCAACGCCGCCAACCGTGCATACAGCGGATTGCTGGCAATCAGCTCCTGATGAGTACCAATGGCCACCAGCTTGCCCTGATCCATCACCGCAATCCGGTCAGCGTTTTTCACCGTGGCCAGTCGATGCGCGATCACCAGCGTGGTGCGGTTCTGCATCAGGCTCGGCAAAGCTTCCTGAATCAGATGCTCACTCTGCGCGTCGAGGGCGCTGGTGGCTTCGTCCAGCAGCAGGATCGGTGCGTCGACCAGCAACGCCCGGGCGATCGCCAGACGCTGACGCTGCCCACCGGAAAGACCGAGACCGCCATCGCCGAGATGGGTCTGATAACCGTTGGGCATTTTTTCGATGAAGTCATGAGCGTGGGCAATTTTTGCCGCTTCCTTGACTTGCTCCAGCGTCGCCCGCGGATTGCCGTAACGAATATTTTCTTCAACGCTGCCGAAAAACAGCGCCGGCGATTGTGATACCAAAGCGAAGTGACGGCGCAGGTCCAGCGGGTCGAGGCTGGTCAGCGGCACACCATCGATAAGAATCCGCCCTTCCACGGGGTCATAAAAGCGCAATAGCAAATCGTACACCGTGGACTTGCCAGCGCCCGATGGCCCCACCAACGCCAGCGTCTCGCCGGCCCGAATGGTCAGGTTCAAGCCGTTGACGGCATAGCTTTCAGGACGCGATGGATAGGAAAAACGTACTTCCTGTAATTGCAGTTCACCCCGCACGCGCTCCGGCAGGGTCACAAGCCCGGCGGTTGGCGGCTGGATGATATTTTCCGAACCCAGCAATTCAGCGATCCGCTCGGCGGCACCTGCCGCACGTTGCAGCTCGCCGATCACCTCACTCAAGGTGCCGATCGCACTGCCGACGATCAGGCTGTAGAAAACAAACGCCGCCAGTTCGCCTCCAGTGATACGTCCTGCGATCACGTCCATGCCGCCGACCCATAACATCACTGCCACCGCGCCCAAAACCAGCACGATCACCATGGTGATCATCCATGAGCGCTGGAAGATACGTTTGCGTGCCGTGTCGAAGGCGTCCTCGACCGTTGTCGCAAAACGCCGCTCATCCTGCACCTGATGGTTGTAGGCCTGCACGGTTTTGATCTGGCCGAGGGTTTCCGACACATAGCTGCCGATATCGGCGACGCGGTCCTGGCTCAATCGCGACAGATTGCGTACGCGTCGGCCGAAAATCAGGATCGGCGCGACCACGAACGGCAGCGCAATCACCACAATGCTGGTGAGTTTCGCATTGGTCACGAACAGCAGGATGACACCACCAATGACCATCAGCAGGTTGCGCAGGAACATCGACAGCGACGAGCCGATCACCGATTGCAGGAGTGTCGTGTCGGCAGTCAGTCGCGACTGAATCTCCGAACTGCGATTGTTCTCATAGAAGCCCGGATGCAGATAGACCAGATGGTTGAACACCTCACGGCGAATGTCGGCGACGCAGCGCTCGCCGATCCACGATACCCAGTAAAACCGTGCGAACGTGCCGACCGCCAGGCCCAGCACCATTAACATGAAGATGCCGATGCTCTGATTGAGCTGATGCGGCGACTGAGTCATGAAGCCGCGGTCGACCAACAGTTTGATCCCCTGCCCCATCGATAACGTAACGGCGGCGGTGACGATCAACGCCAGCAGCGCGCCGATGACTTGCCAGCGGTAAGGTGCCAGAAATCGAGTGGTCAGACGCAGGGCGCGCCGGTGCCTTGAAGAAAGCTTCGGGGTCATTCAGGTACGCATCCGTGTTGATGAAAGGGCTAGCGTAAACCTTCTTTGGGGTGGAACTCTGTAAATCACAATGAGTCAGGTTAAATATGCCCCCAAAGACTAGGCCATAGTTGCTATCGGTCTAACGTCGCGGTTGAGACGAACGGTCATTTCTGTTGGACTGGAATGGCCGCTCATGACGGATCGAAGGCGCTGTCACAGCCTGGTCACGTGGCGGTTTTAATCTGGGTACACAACCTGATGAGGAGACAGGCCATGTCCTTGCAACACAGCAGCGATGACAAGATTCAAGTGATCCGCACCAAGCCCGGCCAATCTCTGGGTTGCTCGATACTGGATAAGGATGGGCGTGAAGTACCGATCACTGAAGAAATGATCCAGCAAGCGTGCAGCGAGCTGGAGAAGCGATTGATCAAGCCTGCCGAACAAGAGTGATATAGCCACCGTCTTCCTGACCCGGCCCCTTTGGCCGGGTTTTTTCTGTCTGCAGATCAGGTATTTGTGGCGCGGCATTCGCGAGCAAGCTCGCGAATCGCCCATCTCGCTTTCTAGACAGGTACCGCACCCAGCGCCGACACGATCTTCGCCAACGCCGGTGAATCCCCTTCAATGCGCACCTTCAGTCCTTCAATCTCGCGCCGCACCGGATATTGCTTGCGCAACACGTCGAACGCCGCACGCTGCTCGCCGACATTGCCTACGAGGCTGCGGCGAAAATCCGCGTCATCGCGGCGCGGGTCGTACACCCCACGGCACAACATCGCCAGCGCCCAGGCCGGATCGCTGTCACCGTGCAGGGAAACTTCAGACAACCACGGTGCCGGCAACAGATCACTGAGTTGAATGCTCGCCGCTTGACTGAGGAATGTGCAGTAAGCCTGATAGATCTGCGCCGTTCCGCGCTGTTTGCCATCAAGGCTATAACCGGCAATGTGCGGGGTGGCCAAGACGCAGAGTTCGGCCAGCGCAACATCCACTGCAGGTTCTGCTTCCCAGACATCGAGAACGGCTTGCAGGTCTTCACGCTCCAGCAACACTTCGCGCAGAGCAAGGTTATCCACCACAGGACCACGGGCCGCGTTGATCAGCCATGCGCCGGGCTTGAGTTGTTGCAAACGTGGCTGATCAAACAGATGCCAGGTCGCGCCGTCGCCGCTGCGCGTCAGCGGCGTGTGCAAACTGATCACATCGCACTGCTCGATGATCTGCTCGAGGTTGACGTAATCGCCGCCTTCGGCAGCCTGCCGTGGCGGGTCGCAGACTTTGACGTTCCAGCCCAGGCCCTTCAGAACCTTGATCAGCCGTCCACCGACCTCACCGGCGCCGACGACCCCGTAGGTGCGCTGAGTCAGATCGACGCCTTCGATTTCGGCGAGTGTCATCAGACTGCCCAGCACGTAATCAACCACGCCGCGGGCATTGCAGCCAGGCGCACTCGACCATGTGATGCCGGCCTCATTGAAGTAGTCGAGATCCAAATGATCAGTGCCGATGGTGCAGGTGCCGACAAAGCGCACCTTGCTACCCTCAAGCAAAGCACGGTTGACGTTGGTCACCGAGCGCACAAGCAATACGTCAGCCTGCTCGACCGTCGCTCGGTCGATGGAACGGCCCGGCACCCGGCGGATCTCGCCGAAACCGGCAAAAAAGGCATCGAGCAGCGGGATATTTTCGTCGGCAACAATCAGCATGGCGGGCTCCTTTGGCGGATCGGCAGTTTAGGTGCAGATCGGTCGCTGAGCCAGCGAGCTTTGCGCTTACAAATCCGCAACAGAGGATTTTTCCTGACCAAGGCGTCAGCGGCGTAGAATGCGGCGCCTTGCGCATCAACACCTGTGGACGTTTTGCCCGTGAATTCTGTAACTGATCAACCTGTCGCTGTTTCCCTGACCCGCCCGGCGCGGATTCGCCTGGAGTTCAAGAACCTGCTCGCCCTCGCGTTGCCGATCATCATCGCGCAACTGGCGACCACGGCCATGGGCTTCGTCGATGCGGTGATGGCTGGCCGCGTCGGGCCAAAGGATCTGGCGGCCGTTGCGCTGGGCAACTCGATCTGGGTGCCGGTGTTTCTGCTGATGACCGGCACCCTGCTGGCAACCACGCCGAAAGTTGCCCAGCGCTTCGGTGCCGGTACCCACAGCGAAATCGGCCCGCTTGTACGTCAGGCGTTGTGGCTGGCACTGGTGGTCGGACTGATTGCGACGGCGATGCTGGTGGCCGCCGAACCGGTGCTGCACCTGATGAAGGTCGATCCCGAACTGATCGGCCCGTGCATGCAATACCTGCACGGCATCGCCAGCGGTCTGCCAGCAGTGGCGTTCTATCACGTGTTGCGTTGCACCAGTGACGGCATTGGCCGTACGCGTCCGGCGATGGTGCTGGGCCTGTGCGGTCTGGCGCTGAACATTCCGCTGAACTACATCTTCATCTATGGCCACTTCGGCGTGCCGGCGATGGGCGGCGTTGGCTGCGGATGGGCCACGGCGATTGTGATGTGGGTGATGGCGCTGGGGCTGGCTGGTTATGAGCGCTGGGCGCCGGCCTATCGTTCGAGCGAAATCTTCAGCCGTTTCGACTGGCCGCAATGGGCAGTGATCAAGCGGTTACTGGCAATTGGTCTGCCGATCGGCATCGCCGTGTTTGCCGAGTCGAGTATTTTTGCCGTGATTGCGTTGTTGATCGGCAGCCTCGGCGCCACGGTAGTGGCCGGGCACCAGATTGCGCTGAACGTCAGTTCGCTGGTGTTCATGATTCCCTACTCGTTGGGCATGGCGGTGACCGTGCGCGTCGGTCAGGCATTGGGTCGCGAAGAACCGCGTGAGGCGCGCTTTGCCGCTGGCGTCGGTATGGGCACCGCGCTGGCCTACGCCTGTCTGTCGGCGAGCATGATGCTGTTGTTGCGCGAGCCGATTGCGGCGATCTACACCGCTGACCCGACGGTGATTCACATTGCGGCGATGTTGATTGTGTACTCGGCGCTGTTCCAGTTTTCCGACGCCATCCAGGTGACCGCTGCCGGCGCACTGCGCGGTTATCAGGACACGCGGGTGACGATGATCCTGACCCTGTTCGCCTATTGGGGGATTGGTTTGCCCGTGGGTTACGCCCTCGGCCTGACCGACTGGCTCGGCGAGCCACGCGGCCCGAGCGGCTTGTGGCAGGGTCTGATCGTTGGCCTGAGCTGCGCGGCGTTGATGCTGTCGATCCGCCTGACACGCAGTGCACGCAAGCGTATTCGGATCAGTCGCTCGGCGGGCTAAACCCTTAAAACCGGGACAAAAAATGTGGGAGCCAGCCTGCTGGCGAATGCGGTGAATCAGTCGCCATCAATAGTGACTGAGATACCGCTTCGCGAGCAGGCTCGCTTGTATGTTTAGACTTGAAGGGGTGGGCGGGACTAAAAGCTCGATT
>NZ_CATKPW010000008.1:0-144482 GCF_949767675.1 Pseudomonas sp. IT-P395 | reverse complement strand
ATTAAATTCCGAAACCCCAATTGCGAAAGCAGTTGGGGTTTTGTTTTGCCCGCAGGAAAGTTCTTACAGCATTCACGGACGCCGTCCGGCTGTCATACCCTGCCGACAATGCTAAGGTTCTGCCCTGGCTTTTGTACTTCTCCAAGGAAACCCTTATGCCGGACGCCCAGTCCCTCAACGCTGCATTCATGGTGGTCCAGAGCAATAGCCTGGACGAGCTGCGCAGCCTTGTGATCAGCATAATGCGGCGCTATCCACTGGCCCCGCTGGAAAACGAAATCGCTCTGGTGCAGAGCAACGGTATTGCCCAGTGGCTCAAATTGGCTTTGGCTGAAGATCCAGAGGACGACGACCTCGGAGGTTGCGGCATTGCGGCGGCGATTGATGTGCAACTGCCGGGCAGTTTCATGTGGCAGCTTTATCGCATGGTATTAGGCCGAGATGAGATTCCTCCCAAATCCCTGCTCGATAAGGCCCCGCTGACCTGGCGTCTCATGCGCCTCCTCCCACAGGTCATTGATCGCCCGCATTTCGAGCCATTGCAACGCTTCCTTACCCACGACGCCGACCTGCGCAAGCGCTATCAATTGTCCGAACGCCTGGCGGATCTGTTCGACCAATATCAGGTGTACCGGGCCGACTGGCTTGAAGACTGGGCCGAAGGTCGGCATCAACTGCGCAACGTCAGGGGAGAAGTAAAGCCACTGCCCCCGACCAGTTGTTGGCAGGCAGAACTGTGGCGTGCGCTGCTGGATGACGTGGGCGAGCAAGGTATGGCGCAGAGTCGTGCCGGCGTTCATCAACGGTTTATCGAACGCATCAACAACCTCACCGAAGCGCCTGCGGGATTGCCATCGCGAGTGATCGTTTTCGGGATTTCTTCACTGCCAGCCCAAGTGCTTGAGGCGCTGGCCGGGCTTGCGCGTTTCAGTCAGGTCCTGCTGTGTGTACACAACCCCTGCCGGCACCACTGGGCCGATATTGTCGCCGACAAAGATCTGCTGCGGCATCAATACAAACGGCAATCGCGCAAGACTGGAATGCCCGCAGTGCTGGACCCTGAAACGCTGCATCAACACGCCCATCCACTGTTGGCTGCGTGGGGCAAACAAGGCCGGGACTACATAAACCTGCTCGACAGCTATGACGATCCCAATAGCTATCGGGCGGCTTTTCGCGATGGCCGCATAGACCTGTTCAGCGAAACTCAACCACACAATCTGCTCAATCAACTACAGGACGATATCTTGGAGTTGCGCCCACTCAACGAAACACGTGAACATTGGCCTGCTGTCGATCTGGCAAAGGACGAGTCGATCCGTTTTCACATTGCCCACAGCGCTCAACGTGAAGTTGAAATACTGCACGACCAGCTTCTCGCGCGCTTTAGTGCCAACCCGCATCTGCGTCCGCGCGATGTGATCGTGATGGTGCCTGACGTCGATAGCTACGCACCGCATATCCGCGCAGTATTTGGTCAGCTTGATCGCCATGATCCGCGATTTATACCCTTCACATTGGCCGATCAGGGGCAGCGCGGCCGCGATCCACTGCTGATCGCAGTCGAACACCTGCTCAAGCTTCCCGACAGTCGTTTCCCGGTCAGTGAAATCCTCGACCTGCTCGACGTTCCCGCACTTCGCGCGCGTTTTGGTGTGGAAGAGCGCGACCTGCCAACACTGCACCGCTGGATCGAAGGTGCGGGCGTGCGCTGGGGTATGAACGCCGAGCAACGCGCGGGCCTGGGGTTACCCGACGAACTAGAGCAAAACAGCTGGCATTTTGGTCTGCGCCGCATGCTTCTCGGTTACGCCGTCGGCAGTGCCAATGCGTGTGAAGGAATTGAACCCTACGATGAGATCGGCGGACTCGACGCCGCACTCATCGGGCCGTTGGTGGCTCTGCTCGATGCCCTGGAACTTGCCCACCAACAGCTCACCCAACCCGCTCAACCCAAGGAGTGGGGATACCGTTTGCAGGCGCTGATGCAACTGTTCTTCAAGGCTAGTAACGAGCATGACGATTATTTGTTGACCCAACTCGAGGAACTGCGCGAAACCTGGCTGGAAACGTGTGAGGCAGTCGGTCTGACGGATGAGCTACCACTGACCGTGGTTCGTGAAGCCTGGCTCGCGGGGCTGGACCAAGGGCGATTGTCTCAGCGGTTTCTGGCTGGCGCCGTGAACTTCTGTACGCTGATGCCCATGCGTGCCATTCCGTTCAAACTGGTCTGCCTGCTGGGAATGAACGACGGCGACTATCCACGGGCGCAGCCGCCGCTGGACTTCGACCTCATGGGCAGCGACTACCGTCCGGGAGATCGTTCGCGGCGTGAAGATGACCGCTATCTTTTGCTCGAAGCACTTTTGTCAGCGCGCAATCAGCTGTACATCAGTTGGGTCGGCCGCAGCATTCGCGACAACAGTGAACGACCGGCTTCCGTATTGATCGGCCAGTTGCGCGATCACCTCGCCAGCGGTTGGCGATTGCTCGACGAAAGCGGTGATCTGTTAAGTGCCATGACGCAAGAGCATCCGCTGCAACCGTTCAGTGCGCGCTATTTTCATGACGGCGATCAACTCTTCAGCTATGCCAGCGAATGGCAGGTTCTGCATCAACAGCATGAGCCTCAAAACGAAACTCAGCTACTTACCCCTTATGTGCAGGAGGAGCCGTTGAGCCTGGCTTTGTTGCAGGATTTTTTACGCAATCCGGTTCGGCATTTTTTCACCCAGCGCCTCAAGGTGTATTTCGAGGCTGCCGAAGCACCGCTGGCTGACGAAGAACCCTTCGTATTGGACGCATTGCAGCGCTATACGCTCAGCGACAGCCTGCTCGAAGCCGCTCTCAGGCAGCCGGACAATGTCGATCAGGCTTTGACTGCCCAGGCCCGCCGTCTGCAGAACAGCGGTCTGCTGCCAATGGCCGGGTTCGGCGAGTGCCTGCAACGAGAGCTGATCGAACCTTTGCCGGATTTGCTGCAGCGTTATCAACAATTGCTGACACTCTGGCCGACCCCTCTGAACAGTGCGATGCCGATCAATCTAGAGTTGCAGGGTTTGCGTCTTGAAGGCTGGCTTGCCGGTTTGCACCAGCGCACCGACGGTGGCCTGTTGTCGGTCACGACCATTCCCAACAGCATTGGCTCGATCAAAAGCCGCAAATGGCATCGCCTGACCAAGCCTTGGATCAATCATCTGGTGGCCTGCGCCAGTGGACTTTCGCTGACGACAGCATTGGTCGCCAGCGACGATACCTTGCTGCTTGAACCCATGGAGCCAGCACGGGCGATACGTTTTCTTGGCGACTTGCTCCTCGCCTGGCAGGCAGGCATGCGACAGCCACTGCCAATCGCGGTAAAAACCGCTTTTGCGTGGCTTTCCCAGACCGACCCTCTGAAGGCCGAAGCCGTGGCACGTAAAGCGTATGAAGGTGACGGGCAGACCAGCGAAGGTGAGCGCCGCGAGAGCCCGGCGTTGTCCCGGCAATACGCCGACTTCGATGCATTGCTGGAGGACGAAACATTCTCCGGTTGGTGCGACGCGTTGTATCGCCCACTGTTTGAAGCGCCTTGGCGTTCGCTGTCCACCGAAGGGACTCGCGCATGAGTACAAGGACACCCCTGGCACTGGCCTTTCCCCTACAGGGCAGCCAGTTGATCGAAGCCAGTGCCGGTACCGGTAAAACCTTTACCATCTCGGCTTTGTATCTGCGGCTTATCCTCGGACATGGTGACGAGGCGAGTGGATTCGGCCGCGAATTGCTGCCACCACAGATTCTCGTGGTGACCTTCACCGATGCCGCGACCAAGGAGCTGCGTGAGCGCATACGTACGCGTCTGGCTGAGGCAGCTCGATTCTTTCGTGACGAAACGGCTGCGCCCGATGCATTGATCGCCGAATTGCGTGACCAATTCGACACCCAACAATGGCCCGGTTGTGCCAACCGCCTCGATGTCGCCGCGCAGTGGATGGACGAGGCCGCCGTCTCAACCATCCACAGTTGGTGTCAGCGCATGTTGCGTGAGCATGCGTTCGACAGCGGCAGCTTGTTCACCCAATCCCTGGAAACCGATCACAGCGACTTGCTCGGCGAAGTGCTGCGCGATTACTGGCGACTGTTCTGTTACCCGATGCAGGGCGATGCCTTGAATTGGGTTCGCAGCAATTGGGGGGGGCCGGCGGCGTTATTGCCTCGCGTGCGCGGGCTGTTCGCCAGTGAGCGTGACAGCGACGAGGGCAAGGCGCCTGCGGAGCTTATAGATGAGTGTCTGCAAGAACGCCGCGTGGCGTTGATCGAACTGAAAATGCCCTGGCGCCAGTGGGCAGACGAATTGCTCGCCATTTGCCAGCAAGGCGTCGCGAGCAAAACCGTCGACGGGCGCAAGATGCAGGCGCGTTACTTTGAGCCGTGGTTCGAAAAGCTCAAGGCATGGGCCGAAGACGAGACCTTGGAGCAACTGGATATCGGTACTGGTTTCACTCGACTGACCCCCGACGGGATGGCGGAAGCGTGGAAAGGCCAGGCTCCAGGTCACCCGGGTCTGGATGCCATGTCAAAGCTCAAGTCGAGCCTCGATGCATTGCCGACCCCCGATGCCGCTGTGTTGCAACATGCTGCCAAATGGGTCGGCGCACGCTTTGAAGAAGAGAAGCGGCGTCGCGCCGAGATGGGCTTTGACGACATGTTGTTGCGCCTTGATGCCGCTCTGCAATCCGATGGAGGCGAACGTCTTGCGACGTTGATTCGCGAGCAGTTCCCGGTCGCACTGATCGACGAATTCCAGGACACCGATCCGGTGCAGTATCGAATCTTCGAAAGCATCTATCGCATCGAAGAGAACAGTCCCGAGACCGGCCTGTTCCTGATCGGTGACCCGAAGCAGGCGATCTACGCTTTCCGCGGTGCAGACATCTACACCTACCTGCGCGCGCGTCAGGCCACCACTGGCCGATTGCATACACTGGGCACCAACTTCCGCTCCAGCCATGGCATGGTCAACGCGGTCAATCATGTATTCGAGCGCGCCGAGTCCCGAGAGCAGGGACGCGGCGCGTTTTTGTTCCGCGAGAAAAACGGCGACAACCCTGTGCCGTTCCTCCCCGTCGAATCTCAAGGTCGCAAGGAACAGCTGCAAGTTGCCGGGCAAGCTGTTGCGGCGTTGAATGTCTGGCACTTGTCCAGCGACCAGCCACTGTCCGGCGTGGTCTATCGCCAGCAATTGGCAGCAGCGTGCGCCAGCGAAATCACCGCGCTGCTCAATGGCGGACAAAGCGCTGACGCGGGGTTTGTTCAGGACGGCAAAGACTTCAGAGGTCTGAGGCCGTCCGACATTGCGATTCTCGTGCGCGACGGCAAAGAAGCCCAGGCCGTACGCGCTGAACTCGCCGCCCGAGGTGTGCGCAGCGTTTATCTGTCGGACAAGGATTCGGTATTCGCGGCTCAAGAAGCTCACGATCTGATGTCCTGGCTCAAGGCCTGTGCCGAGCCGGATGTCGAGCGCTCCCTGAAAGCCGCATTGGCCTGTATCACCCTGAACCTGCCATTGGCCGAGCTGGAACGTCTGAACCAGGACGAACTGGTCTGGGAAACCCGGGTCATGCAGTTCCGTGGCTATCGCGAGCTATGGCGCAAGCAAGGTGTGCTGCCGATGTTGCGCCGCCTGCTGCACGACTTCCACCTGCCGCAAACCTTGATGAAACGCACCGATGGCGAGCGTGTACTGACCAACCTTTTGCACTTGTCGGAGTTGATGCAGCAAGCGGCTGCGGAACTGGACGGTGAACAAGCGCTGATTCGCCATCTGGCCGAATTGTTGGCAGTGTCCGGCCAGGCCGGCGAAGAGCAGATTCTGCGTCTGGAAAGTGATGAGCAACTGGTCAAGGTCGTGACCATTCACAAGTCCAAAGGCCTGGAGTATCCATTGGTGTTCTTGCCGTTCATTTGCTCGGCAAAACCCGTGGATGGCAGTCGCTTGCCACTGCATTATCACGACGCCGAGGGCAGGGCTCAGGTGAGCCTGAAACCAACTGCCGAGTTGGTAGCGCAAGCGGACGATGAGCGTCTGGCCGAAGACTTGCGCTTGCTCTACGTTGCGTTGACTCGCGCACAACATGCCTGCTGGTTAGGCGTGACGGATCTCAAACGGGGCAATAACAACAGCTCGGTGCTGCACCTATCGGCGCTGGGTTATCTGCTTGGTGGTGGCGCATCGCTTGGCGAGTCCAGCGAACTGAAACGCTGGCTTCAAGACCTGCAACAGGATTGCCCGGCTATCCATATCGATGAAATGCCCCAACCCACCGACGAGCATTACCAGCCCCCGCGCAACGATGCCGTGCTGAGTGCGACACTGCTGCCCAAGCGCAAAGCCAGCGAAAACTGGTGGATCGCCTCCTACAGCGCTCTGCGCATCAGCGATGTGTTGAGTATCGGCAGCGATGAAGCACCGGACAGCCCGCAAGCGCAAAAGCTGTTTGATGACGAACGCCTTGATCCCGACGCGCCGCGCGACATCATTGCCGGCGGTGCCGATATCCACCGCTTCCCGCGCGGTCCCAATCCGGGAACGTTTCTTCACGGTTTGCTGGAATGGGCCGGTGACGACGGCTTCGCCGTTTCCCGCGAAGCGCTGGAAGATGCGATTGCCCGGCGCTGCAATTTGCGCGGCTGGGAGGGCTGGATCAATACTCTGAGTGACTGGCTGCAACATTTACTGCAGTCGTCATTGCCGATTGCAGGTGGGCAGCCGCCAGTTGTTCTGGAGCAACTGAAGCAGTATCGGGTCGAGATGGAATTCTGGTTCGCCAGCCATAAGGTCGATGTAGTCAAACTCGACGAACTGGTGCGGCAGCACACTCACAGGGGCGTGGCCCGTGTGGCGGCAGAACCGGTGCAACTCAACGGCATGTTCAAAGGTTTTATCGACCTGACCTTCGAACACAATGGCCGTTACTACGTGGCCGACTACAAATCCAACTGGCTCGGCGTGGACGACCTGGCCTACACCGAGCAGGCCATGGAAAAGTCGATCCTCGACAACCGTTATGACCTGCAATACGTGCTGTACCTGTTGGCGTTGCATCGCCAGCTCAAGGCACGACTGCCTGATTACGATTACGACCGGCATGTCGGCGGCGCGTTGTATCTGTTCCTGCGTGGCACACGTGCTGACAGTCGCGGGGTGTATTTCGCCCGGCCGCCACGTGAGCTGATCGAACGTCTCGACCGAATGTTTCAAGGGAAACCTGAACCCAAGACCGAGCCCGCCTGGGAACAGGGAGTCCTGCTATGAGCCGCACCTTTGCCGATCTGCTCCCCACGCCGCTGGCAGCCGACAGCCTGTCGAGGCTTTCGCCGCTGACCAGCGCCGATGATCTGTTGATCTTGCTCACTCGTTGGGTCGAGCGTGGCTGGCTGCGTGCGCTGGACAAAGCATTCGTCGCGTTCCTTCACGAACTCGAGCGCGATACGGATCCGCTGGTGCTGCTCGCTGCCGCCCTGACCAGTCATCAACTTGGCCACGGTCATGTCTGTCTCGATCTGTATGAAACCCTGAAAGCTCCTGACTTCGCGCTGTCGCTGCCCCCCGAAGGAGACGTGCAAGGTGGTGTGTTGCTGCTGCCTTCGCAATTGCTCGAGGCGCTCGATGGCGCTCACTGGTGCAAGGTTCTGGCGAGCAGCTCCCTGGTCGCACTGGCGGCGGACACCCGTGATAGCGCAGAGCAACGCCCGCTGGTGCTGTCGGGCAAACGCCTGTATCTGCGACGCTACTGGACCTACGAACGGCGCATCGACACGGCGTTGCGCGAGCGTCTGCAACAAGTCGAGCCGACTCCGGACGATCTGCCGCAGCGGTTGAATGAGTTGTTCGGATCAGCGAGAACCGGTGAGGTGATCGACTGGCAGAAACTCGCCTGTGCCATCGCGACCCGTGGCGCCTTCAGCATCGTCACCGGCGGCCCGGGCACTGGCAAGACCACCACAGTGGTGCGGTTGCTGGCTCTGCTGCAAGCGCCGGCAGTCGCCACCGGTCATCCGCTGCGGATTCGTCTGGCGGCACCGACGGGAAAGGCTGCGGCGCGGCTGACCGAGTCCATCAGCCAACAAGTGCAGTCGCTGAAAGTCAGCGAAGAGGTGCGGGCGAAGATCCCTTGCGACGTCACCACCGTGCACCGTCTGCTGGGCAGTCGTCCCGGCACCCGGCACTTTCGGCATCATGCAGGCAATCGCCTGCCACTGGATGTGCTGGTGGTCGACGAAGCTTCGATGATCGACCTGGAAATGATGGCCAATCTGCTCGATGCCTTGCCAGCCCATGCACGACTGGTGTTGCTCGGTGACAAGGATCAATTGGCTTCTGTTGAGGCCGGCGCAGTGCTAGGCGATTTGTGCCGGGATGCCGAGGGTGGCTGGTACAACCCGCAGACCCGACAGTGGCTGGAATCGGTCAGCGGTGAGTCGCTGCAGGACAGTGGCTTGCATGAAGACGTCGAGGGTGCTCACCCGCTGGCCCAGCAAGTGGTCATGCTGCGTCACTCCCGGCGTTTCGGCGAGGGCAGCGGGATCGGTCAGCTCGCGCGTCGGGTCAATCAGCAGCTGCCGGATGAAGCGCGTCAGTTGCTCGCGGCCGGGCACTATGACGATGTGTATTCGTTGCCGCTCAAGGGCGAACAGGATCATAAACTGGAGCACCTGTTGCTGGAGGGGCACGGCGACGGCCCGCAGGGTTACCGCCATTATCTGAGTGTTCTGCGTGATCAGCGTCCACCGTCGGGCAGCCCCCTCGAACATCCGGACTGGATTATTTGGGCCCGCGAAGTCTTGCAGGCGTTCGATACATTTCAGCTGTTGTGTGCAGTGCGCAAAGGGCCATGGGGCGTTGAAGGTCTGAATCAACGGATCACCGCCGCGCTGCTGAAGGCCCGTCTGATCGAAAGCGATCAGCAATGGTACGAAGGTCGGCCAGTCCTGATGACTCGCAACGATTACGGTCTGGGCTTGATGAACGGCGACATCGGGATCGCCCTCAAGCTGCCCGAGCGCGAAGGACCCGACGCGGGCAAACCGGTGTTACGCGTGGCGTTCCCGCGCAACGATGGCCAGGGCGGCGTGCGTTTCGTATTGCCCAGCCGGCTCAATGACGTCGAAACCGTCTACGCCATGACGGTGCACAAGTCCCAGGGCTCGGAGTTTGCCCACACCGCGCTGATCCTGCCCGACGCCTTGAACCCGGTATTGACCAAAGAATTGATCTACACCGGCATCACCCGGGCCAAGCATTGGTTCACCCTGATTGAATCCCGGCCGGGGGTATTTGAGGAAGCGGTGCAGCGAAAGGTCAAACGCCTGAGCGGGCTGATGCTGGAACTGGAGGAAGGGGGCGTGCCCGCGAGGTGAGAATCCCGACGATGGGTGGCGATTACTGACCAACCGGTCAGTGGTCACTGTCTCGCTGGTGTTTCACTGCTGTGCTATCGTTGCGGCATCATTTCGCTACGATCCAAGAGAATCCCTGCATGAAGGTGTCTGTCTGGGCGACAGGGCGCGTAGTTGTCTGCAAGCACGCGTTGCTTGTCGGTCTGCTCTGGTTGTTGACGGGGGCGGCTGTCGCACAGTCGCAAGCGCCGACGGGCATGGCCGAACAACGGGCCAAATCTGTCACTCAGGTCGTTCTTGGCATTCTCAGCTACGCGCGCTGGCCGGTGGAGCCGGCGCAATTGCGCCTGTGCATCGTTGGCCCGACCGAATACACCGACGACTTGGTCAAAGGCACCACGCAAGCCACTGGCCGGCCGGTCACCGTACGTCGCCTGCTGGCCGACAACCCGGCCATCGTCAGCGAATGCGATGCGGTTTACATCGGCAAACTTACGGCGGATGAACGCACTCGCTTGTTCGCTTCGCTGATTGGTCATCCAGTACTGAGTATCAGCGAAGGTGGCGATCAATGCACGGTCGGTAGCCTGTTCTGCCTGCGCGTTGGCGATGAGCAAGTGTCCTTCGAGGTCAATCTCGACTCCGTTGCCCGCAGCGGCGTGCGCATTCACCCCAGCGTGCTGCAATTGTCGCGTCGCAAACCGGCGGCACCATGAACCTGTTCAGATCGAATAGCCGCCCAACGCTGGGCTCGGTCATTGGCCGAGGGCATTTGACGGTCGCGCTGGTGGGCGTGGCGATGGCCAGTGTTTCGCTGACGTTGCTCGGCGTACTGGCGTTACGGGTTTATGCCGATCACAACCTGCATTTGATCGCCCGTTCGATCAGCTACACCGTGGAAGCCGCAGTAGTGTTCAACGACAAGACGGCCGCCAACGAATCGCTGGCGCTGATTGCTTCTGCCGAAGAGGTCGCTGATGCCCAGGTACTGGACAGCCAGGGACAACTGCTCGCGCATTGGCAACGCCCGGAAAACGGTTTGTTCTCTGAGCTGGAAATGCAGATCACCCGCGCCGTCCTGGAAAAACCCATCAGCCTGCCGATCGAGCATCAGGACCGTGAAATCGGTCGTGTACTGCTCACCGGTCATGGCGGCAGCCTGATGCGTTTTCTGCTCAGCGGTCTGGCAGGAATCATCCTCTGTACCGCGATCAGCGCCTGGGTCGCGCTCTACCTGGCGCGGCGCCAGTTACGCGGAATCACCGGCCCCCTGCGCAGCTTGGCCGCCGTGGCCCACGCCGCACGCAGCGAACGAGCGCTGGACCGCCGTGTACCACCGGCGCAGATCGCTGAGCTGGACAACCTCGGCAATGACTTCAACGCCTTGCTCGACGAACTGGAGTCGTGGCAAACCCATCTGCAAAACGAAAACGAAACCCTCGCTCACCAGGCCAGTCACGACAGCCTGACCGGTCTGCCAAACCGAGCGTTTTTCGAAGGACGCTTGATCCGCGCGTTGCGCAATGCCAGCAAACACGATGAGCGCGTTGCCGTGTTGTTTCTCGACAGCGACCGCTTCAAAGGCATCAATGACAACTTCGGCCACGCCGCCGGTGATGCGGTGCTGGTGGCGGTGGCCAATCGCGTTCGTGCGCAGTTGCGCGAAGAAGATCTGGTGGCGCGGCTGGGTGGCGACGAGTTCGCCGTGCTGCTCACGCCGCTGCACAAGGTCGAAGATGCCGAGCGTATTGCCGACAAGATCCTCGCCAGCATGGACATGCCCATCGCGCTGCCGGGCGACACCAGTGTGGTGACCTCGCTCAGTATCGGCATTGCGGTTTTTCCCGATCATGGCGCTACGCCCGGGGCCTTGCTCGATGCTGCCGATGCGGCGATGTATCAAGCCAAGCGCCTGTCGCGCGGCGCCCAATTCACGGCCGGGGCGGAGCACCCGGTCGATTCCGTTCAAACCAGGAGCTGACTCTCGTGTTCACACTGTCCATTCGATCTTTTTACGCTGTGCTGTTGATGGCCGTTCTGGCCCTGACCGGTTGCCAGACTGCGCCACAAAAAGGCCTGAGCCCGGCGCAAGTCGCGGTCCTCAAACAACAGGGCTTTGAACTGACTGACGAGGGCTGGGAGTTTGGCCTGTCCGGCAAAGTGCTGTTTGGCAGCGACGTCGAAAGCCTGAATACGCAAAGCACCGAGATCGTCGAACGCATCGGCAAGGCATTGCTGGGTGTCGGCATCGAGCGCGTGCGCGTCGATGGTCATACCGACGCATCAGGCAAGGAAACCTACAACCAGCAACTGTCGCTGCGCCGTGCCAAGAGTGTCGCCAACGTGCTGGGCACGGTCGGCATGAAACAAGAGAACATCCAGTTGCAGGGCTTGGGCAGCAAAGAGCCAGTGGCGTCCAACGATACGGCGGCCGGTCGCACGGAAAACCGCCGGGTCTCGATTGTGGTCAGCGCCGACTAGTCGGCGAACTGCATTTCGCGCGTCTTGCCCATCAACAGATCCTGATTTCGCTCAGTCACCTCACGGATGTAGTCCCACAACAGGGTGATCCGTTTCAACTTGCGCAGATCCTCCCGGCAGTACATCCAGAACTGCCGGGTGATGTTGATTTCCTCCGGCAGTACCGGCAGCAGGCGCGGATCTTGAGCGGCGAGGAAGCACGGCAGAATCGCTAGAGAACGCCCTTGCTGCGCGGCGACAAACTGTGCGATCACGCTGGTGCTGCGCAAGTTGGCGCTGGCACCGGGCAGCACATTCGCCAGGTAGAGCAGCTCCGAGCTGAACGCCAGGTCATCCACATAACTGATGAATTGATGCTTGCCCAAGTCTGCCGGGCGGCGGATCGGTGGATGTTGGTCCAGATAGTCCTGGGTTGCGTAGAGCTGCAAACGGTAGTCGCATAATTTGCAGCAGACGTACGGTCCATGCTCCGGGCGTTCCAGAGCAATGACGATATCGGCCTCGCGCTTGGACAGGCTGATGAAGTGCGGCAGCGGCAGGATGTCCACCGAGATCGCCGGGTAGGCGTCGACGAAATGGCTCAGCTGCGGGGTGATGAAAAAGCTGCCGAAACCTTCGGTGCAGCCCATGCGCACATGTCCAGAGAGTGCCACACCGGAGCCGGAGACTTGCTCGCAGGCCATGTGCAATGTGCTTTCGATCGACTCGGCATAACCGAGCAAACGCTGGCCTTCGGTGGTCAGGACGAAGCCGCTGGTTCGCGACTTCTCGAACAGCAAAGTGCCCAATGCCGCTTCCAGCGAACTGATCCGCCGCGACACGGTGGTGTAGTCGACAGCCAGCCGTTTGGCGGCGGTACTGGCCTTGCGGGTGCGGGCGACTTCGAGGAAAAACTTGAGGTCGTCCCAGTTCAGCGAGCCTAGCGAGGTGATGTTTTTTTGCATGATGGACGGGCTTATATGTGCGTTCTTATTAGAAGTTTGCACATCTATACTCCAAAAACAGTCCGACAACCAATTCGTGACACACGCCTCATCTCAAGGCGAACCTTTCGCCTTGGCTCCTACGATAAAAACAAGTTTCGGAGACCAGCATGAACGCATCGCTTACGCCCAACGAAACCACGGTCCAGAAGGTCAAGCTGCTGATCAATGGCGAATGGGTCGAGTCGCAGACCACCGAGTGGCACGACATCGTCAACCCGGCGACCCAGCAAGTGCTGGCCAAAGTGCCGTTTGCCACTGCCGCAGAAGTGGATGCCGCCGTCAGCGCTGCACAGCGCGCCTTCCAGACCTGGAAGTTGACCCCGATTGGCGCGCGCATGCGCATCATGCTCAAGCTGCAAGCGCTGATTCGCGAACACTCCAAACGCATTGCCGTGGTGCTCAGCGCCGAGCAGGGCAAAACCATTGCCGACGCCGAGGGCGATATTTTCCGTGGCCTGGAAGTGGTCGAGCACGCTTGCTCGATCGGCAGCCTGCAAATGGGCGAGTTCGCCGAGAACGTCGCCGGCGGTGTCGATACCTACACCCTGCGCCAGCCAATCGGCGTGTGCGCCGGCATCACGCCGTTCAACTTCCCGGCGATGATTCCGCTGTGGATGTTCCCGATGGCCATCGCTTGCGGCAACACCTTCGTCTTGAAGCCGTCCGAACAGGATCCGCTGTCGACCATGTTGTTGGTCGAGCTGGCGATTGAGGCCGGCGTTCCGGCGGGCGTGTTGAACGTGGTTCATGGCGGTAAAGATGTGGTCGATGGCCTGTGCACGCACAAGGACATCAAAGCCGTGTCCTTCGTCGGTTCGACCGCTGTCGGTACCCACGTTTACGACTTGGCCGGCAAGCACGGCAAACGCGTGCAATCGATGATGGGCGCGAAGAACCACGCCGTGGTGCTGGCCGACGCCAATCGCGAGCAAGCGCTGAATGCGCTGGTCGGCGCCGGTTTCGGTGCGGCCGGGCAACGTTGCATGGCCACCTCGGTGGTGGTGCTGGTCGGCGCGGCGAAACAATGGTTGCCGGATCTGAAAGCGCTGGCGCAGAAACTCACCGTCAACGCCGGCAGCGAGCCGGGCACCGATGTCGGTCCGGTGATCTCGAAAAAAGCCAAGGCGCGGATTCTCGACCTGATCGAAAGCGGCATCAAAGAAGGCGCCAAGCTCGAACTGGACGGTCGCGACATCAAGGTGCCGGGCTACGAGCAAGGCAACTTTGTCGGTCCGACCCTGTTCTCGGGCGTGACCACCGACATGCAGATCTACACCCAGGAAATCTTCGGCCCGGTGCTGGTGGTGCTGGAAGTCGACACCCTTGATCAGGCGATTGCGCTGGTCAACGCCAACCCGTTCGGCAACGGCACCGGCCTGTTCACCCAGAGCGGCGCGGCTGCGCGTAAATTCCAGACCGAAATCGACGTCGGTCAGGTCGGTATCAACATCCCGATTCCAGTGCCGGTGCCGTTCTTCAGCTTCACCGGTTCGCGCGGTTCGAAACTCGGCGACCTCGGCCCGTACGGCAAGCAAGTGGTGCAGTTCTACACGCAGACCAAAACGGTCACGGCGCGCTGGTTCGATGACGACAGCGTCAACGACGGCGTGAACACCACTATCAACCTGCGCTGAGGAACTGCCATGAAAATCGCATTTATCGGTCTGGGTAACATGGGCGCGCCGATGGCGCGCAACCTGATCAAGGCCGGCCATTCGCTGAGTCTGGTCGACCTGAACAAAACCGTGCTGGCGGAGCTGGAGCAACTGGGCGGCTGCATTCGTGCTTCGGCGCGTGAGGCTGCCGAGGATGCCGAACTGGTGATCACCATGCTGCCGGCCGCTGTGCATGTGCGCAGCGTCTGGCTCGGTGAGGACGGTGTGTTGGCTGGTATTCGCCAAGGTGTGCCGGCAGTGGATTGCAGCACCATTGATCCGCAGACGGCCCGCGATGTGGCAGCGGCTGCGGCGAAACAAGGCGTAGCCATGGCCGATGCGCCGGTGTCCGGTGGCACTGGCGGTGCAACGGCGGGGACGCTGACCTTCATGGTCGGCGCCACTCAGGAACTGTTCGCCACCCTGCAACCGGTGCTGGCGCAAATGGGCCGCAACATTGTGCATTGCGGTGAAGTCGGCACCGGGCAGATCGCCAAGATCTGCAACAACCTGCTGCTGGCCATCTCGATGGTTGGCGTCAGCGAGGCGATGGCGCTGGGCGATGCACTGGGCATCGACACGACTGTGCTGGCCGGGATTATCAACAGTTCAACCGGGCGCTGCTGGAGTTCGGAGATGTACAACCCGTGGCCGGGCATCGTCGAAACGGCACCGGCCTCGCGTGGTTATACCGGTGGGTTCGGTGCGGAACTGATGCTCAAGGATCTGGGGTTGGCGACCGAAGCGGCGCGTCAGGCGCACCAACCGGTGGTGCTCGGCGCGGTGGCGCAGCAGTTGTATCAGGCGATGAGTCAGCGCGGGGACGGTGGGAAGGATTTCTCGGCGATAATCAACAGCTATCGCAAGCCTGCAATAGAAGGACAGCGCTGAACAAACTGTGGGAGCTAGCCTGCTAGCGATGGCTGAGTGTCAGGCAACTCATTTTTGCCAGATTGATCGCAATCGCTAGCAGGCTAGCTCCCACAGGGATTTGAGTGAATCTGGGACATTTGCCGGGAAATCACGTCGGGTGATCTCCCGGCTTTTTTGCATCAGGCAAACACGAAATATTTGCGCACGGTCTCGACCACTTCCCACGTGCCTTTCATGCCCGGTTCAACCACAAAGATATCGCCAGCACGCAGGTGAATCGGCGCCATGCCGTCCGGGGTGATCACGCAGTAGCCTTCCTGGAAATGGCAGTACTCCCACTTCACATAATCAACGCGCCACTTGCCTGGTGTGCAGATCCACGTGCCCATGATCTTGCTGCCGTCTTCGCTGGTGTAGGCATTGAGGTTGACGGTGTGCGGGTCGCCTTCGAGTTTTTCCCATTTGCAGGCGTCGAGTATCGGCAGCGGGTGGGTGTCGCGCAGAACGGTGATAGGGGCAGTCATGTGTCGGCTCCAGACAAGGCGATCAAACGGAAGCTGCACCCTATAGCGCCGTGCCTCTGCCCAGATGTCTGTGCTCGACATTCAGATATCCATAAACGCTGCCAGCGTTTTACGGATGGAAGCGTAAACCTTCCAGCAAAATCAATTAACGGCAGTACTGATCTAAAACAAAGGTTATGAAGTTATAACTATTTTACTTGTCTGGTTTTTGCTTTTAGTACGTCGGTTCCGTTGTGTCCTTAGTTGCTTTCGATAGTCAGCCTGCCCGATAGCGCGGGCGCCCCACCATACCCCGTCTTTGTTAAGTAAATAAGTCGTTCGCCGCACCAAGGAGGTGCGGTGTCTGTGGGGTTTTGCAGACTTTTTTCGAGTTGTAAAAAAACCTTGAATAGTTCGTTGACTCTCCCCTTAAGGGCAGAGTTTAGATTCCCGCCGCGTGAGAAGTTGCTGTGGGAAAAGTTACTTTTCATAAGTCGAATTCATGAAGTAGTCACGACATATAGGGAGATAGAAATGAACAATCCATTGGACTTGGAACATGTCGTTGCCAGCACTCGCGAAATCCTCGCACAGCTGTTGGTGATGGATGCGAATGACATCGAAGAAAACAGCAGCATTGTCGAAGACCTCGGTGCCGACTCGCTGGACATCGTCGACCTGAGCTTCCAACTGGGCCGCCAATATGGCTGCACACTGCCGAAAACCAGCGTGCTCGACCATGCAGTGGCGGTTTGCGGTGATGCCAGCGAGTTTCTCGCCAACGGTCGCATTACCGAAAGCGGCAAGCACCTGCTTGAGCAAAGCCTCAGCGCCTACACCCCGGATCAACTGAAGGCGGGCATGCAGCCGGCTCAGGTGTTCGCCGCGACCACCGTGCGTAACTGGGCCAACCAGTGCCGCAATCTTTTCAACTACCTGCCGGCGACCTGCCCGGATTGCAACGCCCACCAAGCGATTCTGAACGAGCGCCAGCAAGTGGTCTGCGGCGCGTGCAGTGCGCGTCTGGTGCCGGCGGATGGCGATGAAGTGTCGCGTCAATTGGTTGAGCAGTTTGCTACCACTCACACCAAAGAAGCGGTGTAGGAGTTCTCATGCGGGCACGAGAAGTCTATGTGAGCGGGTTCGGTCTGGTGGCGCCCATGGCGCTGGACGCTGCCACGTTGTTCGAGCGGATTTGCCGGAAGCAATCCTGTGTCCGCGAACATCCCCGGTTCAAGGCACTGGGATTCAACAACAGCGCAGCCGGGTTTATCGACGATACGCAGTGGCAGCGGATCGGCGCCGGTTTCGGCGGCAACGCGGCGCTGCACCCACGGCAAAGTGTGCTGGCCGAATACGTTGCCCGGCAGGCGCTGGAGCATGCCGGCCTGACGCCGGCAGACTTTGCCCACAGTCGCAGCGGTCTGTTCCTGGGCGCCAACAAATGCTGTGCCGACAGCCACGACCTGCAGCGGCTCAGCCGTTGCATGGACGAGGCCGGCCGCGTCGACCTCGACCGTCTGCTGGACAGTCCGGCAGCGTCCAGCGTGCCCTTCATCCGGCGCGTCGATCAACAGACGCAACACCTGGCTGATCGGCTCGGCATCCGCGATCACATCTCGACCCATTCCGATGCCTGTGCCGCCGGCACCATGGCCATCGGCAGTGCTTACCGGGCCATTGAGCGCGGCGAGATCGATCTGGCTATCTGCGGCGCCGTCGAACTGATGGCCAATGAATTGCCTTATTACATGTTCAACAGCCTCGGCGCGCTCTGTCAGGCCGACTTGCCGGCGAGCGAACAGAGCCGCCCGTTCATGCCTGACCGTAGCGGTTTTGTCCTCAGCGAAGGCTCGGCGATGGTCATTCTCGAATCCGCTGAACACGCGCAGCGGCGCAAGGCTGCGCCACTGGGCCGGGTGTTGGGTTATGCGAATGTCTGCGAGGCGCAGAAAATGACCTCCAGCAGCCGCGATGGCAGTAAATACGAGGAATGCATGGAAGCAGCAATCGAGGACGCCGGGCTGCTGCGCAGCGCCGTGCAACACGTCAACACCCACGGCACCTCCACGCAGGCCAATGACAGTTGTGAAGCGTTGGCGCTACAGCGTCTGTTCGGCGGATGCCAGGACTTCATGACTTTCACCGCCAACAAGTCCGCCATCGGCCATTCACTGGCAGGCAGTGGTGCGATCGAAGCAGTGCTGTCGCTGATGAGCCTGCGTGACGGCGTGCTGTTGCCCACTCTGAATTACGCCCCCGAGCGTGCCGAATACCCTTCGCTGAAGTTCTTGAGCGAGCCGGTACGACAGCCGATCAGCGTGGTGATGTCCAACTCGTTCGGCTTCGGCGGCATCAATAGCTCGCTGATTCTGGGGAGGGCATGACATGAACCGAGCCATCTATCTCAATGCCGCTGCGGTGCTGAACGTGGCGGGCGGTGAATGTGCTGACTTGCTCGGCACGCCCTGCGCGGCGCAACCGCTGGCATTTGATGCACAGCGTCAGGCGTTTGCCTTGCCGACGCCGCGACTGGCCAGTGACCTGTTTGATCGCAAGATCCAGCGCAGTGTCGAACCGCAGGGCTTGCGCCTGTTGCATTGCGCCGCACGGCTGGCGCCAGCACTGGCGGCGCTGCAATTGCCTGCCTCACGCATTGCCCTGACAGCGGCCATTCCTGAAGTCGATGCGCCGAGCCCTTGCTGGGATGCGGTGCAGGCGATCATCGAACAGCCACACAAACAACTCAGCCAATTGTTGGCCAACACACCGCCCCTGCATGCGTTGACCCTGCTCAACAGCAGCGTCATGGCTTATGTCGCCGAAGCATTGAGTTGCCACGGGCCAATGGGCGGATTTTGTTCTCAGGACAACGCCGGACTGGATGCGCTGATCGAAGCCTGCCAGCAGATTGGCGAGCGGCATGCCGACGCCGCGTTGGTGGTCAGCAGCAGTCCGAACCTGACGCCGGCCCTGTACCTGCGCGAGCCCGATCAGGCGAGCGAACCGATTTTCGGTGAGGGCGCCGCGGCGCTGTTGCTGGCGTCGACACCTGCGCCGGGTGCGGCACACGCCGTGCGCATTGCCGGGTTTGCCCGTGGTTACAGCACCGATCCGCAACGCTCTGTGGTGGTGGGGCGGCGCGTGATCGACCAGGTCCTGAGTGTCGAGAAACTGCGAGTCGGCGACGTCGAGCATATCGTCGGCAATTGCGCTGACGGGCAAGTGATGAAGTTGCTCGAAGCTTTCCCGCGCGAGATTCGCAGCACCCGCACCATGACCGGTGAACTGGGCGCCAGCGGTTTGCTGACAGAAGTCGCACTGACACTGCACCTGAGCTGTGAAGTAGCGGCGACGCCGGGCTACACGTTGCTTGTCAGCCACACTCGCGCCGGTCACTGGGGCGCATTGCTATTGGCCAGTGAAACCATGGAGAAGCACGCATGAGTGCGACACGGATTGTGATCACCGGCATGGGCGCCGTCACCGGTTTCGGTTTCGAATGGCAGACCCTCTGGGAAAAAATGCTCGGCGCCGAACATTGCGTGCGGCCATGGCAGCCGGACGACGTGCAAGAGGCGTCGTTCGCGGTGCGCTACGCGGCACCGGTCGACATGCGCCTGTTGCCGGAAAAACTGCAAAGCCATCCGGCCTGGACGATGCCGCTGGAAAAGCGCAGTCGGTTTGGCTGGGTGGCTGCCACGCAGGCAGTCGGTGACAGCGGCTTGCAGCCAGAACAGTTGCGGGGCGCGGCGGTGCTGTGTGCCTCGGGAGCACCGCAGCACATGCTCGCTGACATGCTGCTGACCGAAGCCCCGAATGGCGGCCCCCCGAGCTGGTCATACCTGATGTCACGGGCTGGCCAAGTGAATGCCGATGGCTCGCTGCGTCAGAGCAACGACCGTCTGGCGCGGGTAATCACCGACGACCTGGGCTGTGAAGGGCCGGTGATCAACATCAGCAGTGCCTGTGCCGGCGCTTCACAAGCCATTGGCAACGCCTTTCAGATGATTCGTCGCGGAGAAGTCAGCGTTGCGCTGGCGGGAGGCGCCGACTCGGTGCTCAACCTCGACACCATGGCCGCGTTGTATCTGTTGGGTGCCGCGTCGGGCGAGCAACGCTGGGGCGCTGATCTGTGCCGTCCGTTCGATCGTGACCGCAGCGGTCTGATTGCCGGCGAGGGCGGTGGTTTCGTTGTGCTGGAAAGCCTCGAACATGCCTTGGCTCGTGGCGCCACGCCGTATGCCGAGGTGTTGGGTTTCGGCAGCAGTCTGGACGCCTACAAGGTCACCGCACCGCAACCCGAAGGACGTGGCGCGGCACTGGCGATGCAGGCCGCGCTCGACGACGCCGGGCTGCGCCCGCAGCAGATCGATCTGATCAATGCCCACGGCACCTCGACGCCGCTCAACGACGTTGCCGAAACCCTCGCGATCAAAAGTGTGTTCGCCGAGCACAAGCATTATCGAACCCTGGCCGTCAGCGCCAACAAATCACAGTTCGGTCACCTGATCGCGGCCGCTGGCGCACCGGAATGCATCGTCACCGCGTTGGCCTGCCTCAACGATCTGGTGACGCCTACGGTGAACCTGCATGACGCCGACGAACAGTGCGATCTGGATTACTGCGCCGGTCAGGCGGTCAGCCGCCGAGTGGATTACGCGCTGAGCAATTCCTTTGGTTTCGGTGGCCTCAATACCTCGCTGGCCCTTGGCAAATATCGGGAGCATGGACAATGACTGACGCCACTGTACGTGTCGCGATCGCCGGCAGCGGTTGTGTATTGCCCACCGGTTGGGGCGTGGAGGGTTTCTGGTCGGCGGCCCGCGAAGGACGTAGCGCGATCTCGCCTCTGAGCTCTTCGCTGTTCCACAGCGAGAGGGTCATTGCGTTCGGACACGTCGCTGATCGGGATCATCAACGTAGCCGTCAGGACGTTGCACAAAACCTCCAGCGTTACTGCCCGCCGGCGGTGATCTGGGGCGTCAGTGCGGTGCGCCAGGCGTTGGCAGAAGCCGGGCTTGAACCGGGTCGCGACAACGTGCGTTTTGGTCTGTATTGCTGCCAGGGCGGTTACACCCATCCCTCGCTCGCGTCTTACGGCGAACTGCTGCACGAATGTCAGACCGAGACCGGTGCCGACATGCAGCGTCTGGCCAAACGCGTGTTGCAGGAGCGCGCACTCGATCCATTCCTGGTGCTCAAGAGCCTGAGCAACGGTCTGCTCGGCGTCGTCAGTCTGGCCTTGAAGCTTGAGTGCGAATGCAACGCCTACATGCAGGGCGTGGCCGGCAATCTGGCGGCGCTGCGCGAAGCCTGCGCGGCGTTGCAGAGCGGTCGGATCGACGCGGCCATTGTGGTGGGCGCGGGCAGTGAACTGGATCCGCTGGCGCTCGCCGCACTGGCCGAGGCGGGGGTCATCAGCACCGAAGGATCGCCAAGCCTGCGTGCCTTTGATCGCCAGGGCAGTGGCGGCATTGCCGGCGAAGGTGCGGCGGCGCTGGTGTTGCGTCGCGCCGATGACCTGCCGGCAGGCCCGCAAACCTGCCTGACCGCACTGTTCGCACACCCGCGTCTGGATTCGCTGAACCTGCCGGACAAACAGGTCGATCTGCTGATCAGCAGCGCCACTGGCGAGCCGCAAAAAGATGCCGATCTGGCCCGCACGCTGGCACGAACCGGTGCCGCGCACATCACCAGCAGCACATCGCTGACCGGCATTCTGAGTGGTGCACCGAGTCTGGTTGATCTGATCTTCGCCCGGGAGGCCTTGCAGGCGCAAAGCATCCCGCCGGTCAGTGGCCTGGAGCAACCGCTGGATGCGCATCTGCCATTTGTCATGGCTGAGCCGCGCGATGCCGTGCTGCACGATTGCCTGGTGATCAACCGTGACGACAACGGCTTCAGTGCCGGTTACCACCTCGAATTTCACGCGGCCGACTGACCGTCGGCACGCAACGAAACGCAGCTGATTTTTTACTCAAGGGATAGAACTGTCATGGATTACCGCGATTACGTACGGCCGAAATTCGTTGAATTGATGCAGGCCCTGGGCCTCGAATGCCAGTTCCACAGAGCGCTGGGCAGTAAATTGTTTTACCGCGACCGCCAGGGCGACGAAGTGACCGTCACCGACTTCCTCGGTGGTTACGGCGCCGCGCTGTATGGTCACAACGATCCGCAATTTGTCGATCAACTCGTCGACCTGTTGCGTGCCGATGTACCGTTCAACGCGCAGATGTCGGTGCGCGGTGCGGCGGGGCAGTTGGGGCGTGAACTCAGTGAAGCGTTCAACCGTGAGCTGAACAACAGCGAGCGCTACATTTCGACCTTCTCCAACAGTGGCGCCGAGTCGGTGGAAATCGCCGTCAAGCACGCCGAATACCGCCGTCAGAAAAACCTGCAGAAGCAATTCGACGAGCGCGATTTCGCTCTCGCCAATCTGGTCGCCAGCGACAAGGCTTACGTCGAACTGGACATTGACGATCTCGATTTGCCCGCCGGTCTGTTGCCGCAGAATCTGTCCTGCGTCACCGTGCGCCAAGTGGCCGAAGCGGTGCGTCAGCACAACCTGGCGCAACTGCATGTTGAGCCGGTGTTCCTCGCTGTGCGCGGCAGCTTCCACGGCAAACTGGTCAACACCGTTCAACTGACGTACGGCAAGCAGTACCGCAAGCCGTTCGCCCGTTTCGGCCTCAACGTCGAGTTCATCGACCCGCAGCAGCCCCAGCAATTGCAAGAACTGCCGGCCCGTCACGTACGTCACTGGCTGAGCCTGGAATGGAACGGCGAAACCCTGCAAGTGCGCCGCGAAGCATTCAGCGCGATCACCGCGGTATTGCTGGAGCCGATTCAGGGCGAGGGCGGCATCAACGAGTTCGCCAATGAGTTCTATCTGGGCCTGCGGCGCCTGTGCAACGAGCAGCAATGCCCGCTGATCATCGACGAAGTGCAATCGGGTTTCGGCCGCACCGGCACTTTGCTGGGTGCCAGCCATTTCAACTTGCAGGGTGACTACTACTGCCTGTCGAAAGCGCTGGGCGGTGGCCTGATGAAGATTGCCGCGACGGTGATTCGCGCCAGCCACTACGAAAACGATTTCAGCTACATCCACAGTTCGACCTTTGCCGAAGATGATGCGTCCTGCCATATCGCCCTGTCGGCCCTGCGCCGTCTGTTCGAGAACGACAGCGCGATGCTCAGGGACGTGAACAAGAAAGGCGAATACCTCAAGGCTTCGCTGCTGGAACTCAAGGCGGCCTATCCGGACGTCATCGCCGACGTGCGTGGCCGTGGCTTGCTGCTCGGTTTCGAACTGCACGACCTGACCGGCACCAGTTCGTTGGTTCAGGCCTCGGCGCAGTACAACGATGCGCTGGGCTACATCATCGCCGGCTACTTGCTGCAATTCGAATCCCTGCGCGTGGCGCCGTCGGGCAGCAACGCCAATGTGATCCGACTGGAACCGCCGGTGTGCATCACCTTCGAAGAGATCGATGGACTGATCGCTTCCTTGCAGAAAGTCTGCGACATGCTGCGCCGCCGCGACGCCTTCCCGCTGGCCGCCGGTGTGTGCGCCGACAGCATCGCTGACGTGCCCGCGCGCGAGGTCAGCTTCAAGGAGAGCGAAACCCGCCCAAAGTCTGACGAGAACGTGCGTGTGGTGGCTCGCGTGGCGTTCATCAACCATTTGATTGATTCGGACATGCTCAGCGACGTCGATCCTTCACTGTCGACCCTGAGTGCTGAACAGAAACGCGAGTTCATCAAGCGCATGGCGCCCGAGCGCCGAGCAGCGCCGATCGGCCCGGTGCAGATTCGCTCGAAACTCGGCACTGCCGTGGAGTTCACCCTGTACCCGCTGTGCATGGATTCCGATGCCATGGCGGCGTACATCGCCAGCGGCGATCTGCAGACCATCCGCGAAGAAGTCGGCAATCGCATCAAGGATGCCCGCGCCGATGGCTACACCGTCGCCGGCCTGGGCATGTACACCTCGATCGTCACCAACAACTGCCAGGCGCTGCAGATTCCTGACATGGCGCTGACCTCCGGTAACGCACTGACCATCGGCATGGGCCTGGAAGCCATCGAGCAGGGTTGCAAGCAGCAAGGCCTGGAACTGAGCGGGCAGACCGCTGCGGTGGTCGGTGCGGCGGGCAATATTGCCTCGACCTACGCCTCACTGCTGTCGACCAGCGTCGAGCACCTGATCCTCATCGGCAGCGGCCGCGACGGTTCCCTGCGTCGTCTGGAAAAAACCGCTCACCAGATTTACGCCGAAGCCGCCCGCGCGATCCTCAAGGGTGTCGCCGAACACGATCGCCTCGCCCGTCGCCTGCAGCAAATTGATGGAATCGATGGGATCTTGCAGTCCCACGGCAGCAGTGCCGATCTGGGGCAGCGCGTGGCAAAACTGGTCGAGGAACGCCTGGGCGCGAACGCCTTTATCACCGTCAGCAACGATCTTGATGTGCTGAAACAGGCGCGCATCGTGCTCTGCGCGGCTAACGCACCGCAGCCGTTTCTTTTCGCCGAGCACTTCGCCGAAAACAGCGTGATCTGCGACATCGCCGTGCCGCTGAACGTTGACCAGAACCTCGCCAGCCAACGCTCCGACGTGCTCTACATGCACGGCGGCATCGTGCAGACGCCGCTGGGCGATGGCCTGGTGAAAAACGTTCGGGCCTATCTCAAGCAAGGTCAGTTGTACGCGTGCATGGCCGAGTCGGTGCTGATGGGCCTGTCCGGTATGAAACAGCACTACTCCTACGGCGACATCAGCCGCGAGCAAGTGCAGCAGATTCGAGCACTGGCCGCGACCCACGGCTTCAGCCTCGCGCAATTCAAAACCGATAACTCGCTTTAAGGAACGGTCATGCCGAATAAAGTAGCAGTGGTGACCGGTGGCAGTCGTGGCATCGGTCGGGCGATTGTCCAGACCCTGGCCGGGGCGGGTTATCAGATCGCGTTCAGTTACGTACGCGATGAAGTCGCGGCGATGGCCTTGCGCGATGAGGTTCAGGCGTCGGGGATCGATTGCCTGGCGTTGCAGTGCGATGTCAGCAGCGGCGACAGCATCAAGGCGTTTTTCGAGCGGGTCGATCAGCATTTTCAACGTATCGATCTGTTGGTCAATAACGCCGGCATCACCCGCGATGGTTTGCTGGCGACGATGTCAGCGCGCGACCTGGTCGAGGTGATCCAGACCAACCTGATCGGCACGATGCTCTGCTGTCAGCAGGTGGTGCCGGGCATGTTGCGCCAGCGTAGCGGTTGCATCGTCAACATCAGTTCGGTGGCGGCACAGAAGCCCGGCAAAGGCCAAAGCAACTATGCCGCTGCCAAGGGCGGGGTCGAATCCTTGACCCGTGCCTTGGCGGTGGAGCTGGCGCCGCGCAACATTCGCGTCAACGCGGTCGCCCCGGGCATCGTCAAGACCGAGATGAGTACGGCGCTGATCGGCAGTCAGGAAGAAGAAATTCAGTCGCGTCTACTGATCAAACGCTACGCCGAACCGGAGGAAATTGCCGAAGCGGTGCTGTACCTCGCTGATCGCGGTTTGTACCTGACCGGGGAGGTCCTGTCGGTCAACGGCGGGTTGAAAATGCCATGAGCCGGACCATTCTGATCACCGGTGCGGCCAAAGGCATCGGCCGCGCGGTTGCCGAGAACTTTGCCGCCGACGCCGACAATCGCTTGATCCTGCTGGATCTCGATCTGGCCGAACTGCAGCGCTGGGTCGACGAGCGACAGGAGCAGATCAAGGCGCGGGTCGAAACCCATGCGGCGAACATTGCCGACCTGCCGGCCATGCAAGCGTTCTTTAAAACCCTCGGATCGCAAGTCGAATACGTCGATGTGCTGGTCAACAGCGCCGGCATCTGCAACGAGAACGAGCCGGAAGACCTGCACAACTGGCACAAGGTGATTTCGGTCAACCTCAACGGCACGTTCTACGTGACCTCGCTGTGTCTGGCGCTGATGCCGGACCGTGGGCGAATCATCAACATGTCGTCGATCCTCGGCCGTGCCGGCAAGGTGCGCAACACCGCGTATTGCGCCTCCAAGCACGGCATCGTCGGCATGACCAAGGCGCTGGCGCTGGATCTCGCTTCGCGGCAGATCACCGTCAACGCGATTCTGCCGGCGTGGATCGATACGCCGATGTTGCAGGGTGAGTTGGCGACGCAAGCGGCGATTGCCGGGTTGACCCAGGAGCAGATCGTGCGCAACGCGAAGAAGAAACTGCCGATGCGCCGTTTCATCCAGAGCGAAGAAGTGGCGGCGATGGTGCGTTACCTGGCCAGCCCCGAGGCTGGCGGGGTCACCGCGCAGAGTCTGGTGATCGATGGCGGTGTCGGGTTGGGAATGTAGCGATGCCTCGATTTCACAACAGTCACATCGTGGGTGCGGTGTGGGCGTGCATGGCTGCACCCGGCGCGATGGCCGAATTGACCGTCGCTGATCTCAAGCCCGATTACGCCGACGGTGAGGTCGGCGTGGCCACGGCCGTGCGTCTGCACGGTGACGATCAGGTCACGCAGAAAGCCGTGTATTTCAAGGCCAATCTGGAAAACAACTGGGAGGGTGGTTACTACAAGGCCAAGGGCCGCGTGCGTTATGACGCGCGCTATGACGGCAACAATCCGTACAGCGAGCGGGCGCGGGACAAGTACCGTTTCGACGCCGATTGGCGGCACCTCTACGTCGGCCATTCGCTGGGTGACGGAGAGGTGACGGTGGGCTGGCAGCAAGTAGTCTGGGGCCGCGCGGATGAATTGCGCGTGCTCGATCAGATCAACCCGCTGGACTATCGCGATGGCCTGACGCCGCTGCTCGAAGACAGCCGCATCGCCGTGCCCATGGTGCGTTTTGCGCAACCGGTGGGCGAGTGGGAACTGGAGGCGCTGTGGATCACTGACTTCGTGAAAAACCGGGCGCCGGTAGAGGGCAGTGAATTTGCCGCGCCACTGTTTGCTACGCCGGACCCGCAGTATTTCCTGCTCGATTCCAAACCCGGCTATGACGGCGACAAGGGCTATTCCTATGGCCTGAGCGCCAATGGCCGGATCGGCGCGGTGGACACCAGTTTTGTTGCCTTGAGCGCGCGTCAGCAGGACCCGGTATACGCGGTCGAAGGCCTCGCCGACGACGGCCGAACGCGGCTGGAACGGCAGTTTCCCCGTTACACCATGGGCGGTGCCGGGCTGGCGATCGACGCCGGGCACAGCATCGTGGTACGCAGCGAGGTGGCGTATTTCGACAATTGGCGAGTGACCAATCCGACCCGCGCCTACGGTGCCGACAGCACGCCCATGGTCAAGTCGCTGCTGGGCGTCGACTACCTGTTGCGCGACTGGCTGATCTCCGCGCAGTGGCAGGAGCAGGTGTTGCTCGACTGGCAGGACGGCATGTTGCAGGACAAACACGAACCGCTGTTCACCCTGTCGGCCGAGGGCACTCATTGGCAGGACCGCCTCAAGAGTCGTCTGGTGGTCGCTGGCTCACCGCCGTTTCAGGACGACGCCTTGCTGCAAGGCATCTTCACCTACAAACCGGTCGACTACATCAAGCTCGGGCTGGAGGTGGACGTGTTCTTCGGCAAGCCCGAGAAGACTTTCGGCGAGTACAGCAAGCGCGACCAAGTGCGGCTGTCGGCCGGTTATCTGTTCTGACCCATCACGCCTGCCGCTCTTGCGCGCAGGTGCATTCATCCAACGAAAAGGAAGTTGTCATGTTGCCGTTTTTGAAAAGTCTGACCGCCGCCGCTTTGATCCTTGGCAGCGCTTGCGCCAGTGCCGCCGAGGCTGGCAATGCTGATGAGATCATCCGTCAGGTACGCGATCGCAATGACGGGAACAGCTTCATGTCCCAGGTTTCGCTGATCCTGCATGACAAGAAAGGCAATACCCGGGTTCGCGAGTTCACCTACCTGCAAAAGGATTACCCGGACAGCGACAAGTTCAGCATGTACTTTTCCGCACCGACTGACGTGCGTGACGTTGCCTTCCACATCGAAAACCCGCACGAAACCCTCGGCCTGGAAGACAGCCAGTGGATGTACCTGCCGGTCAGCCGCCAGACCCGCCGCATCTCCACCACCGACAAGCGTGGCTCGTTCATGGGCAGTGAGTATTCGTACGCCGATCTGGACAAGATTCGCGTCAAGGACTACTCGCAGAAACTCGTCGGCGAAGAACAGATCAAGGGCCGCGACTGCTACGTGATCGAGCGCGAACCCGCCTCCCCCGAAGTGCTGGCCAAGACCGGTTACAACAAGCTGAAGGTGTGGATCGACAAGCAGAATTTCCTGGTCATGCGTCAGGACTTCTTCGACGTCAAAGGTGTGCTGATCAAGCAGATGCGCACGCAGAAAGTCGCGACCATCGATTCGATCGACAGCATTGTGCTCAGTGAAACCGAGCACTTCATCGACGGCACGCGTTCGGAAATGCGCTTCAACCAGTTGCAATACAACGTTTCTCTGGAAGACCGCCTTTTCACCCAGACCGCCATCAAACGCGGGCTGAAAACCGGTGATCTGCCGGACTTTGCCGTGTCTGCCCGCTAAGCGCCGACCCCGACGACCTGGAACCGCATGATCATGGAAAGATATCTGAATTTCGTCGAGCGCTATGCGCGGGCGATTGTTTTCCTGCTGGTGGCGATTACGGCGTATTTCACTTATACGCTGGGCGCGCTGGTGTCCGACACCAACCCTTATCTGCTCAAGGAAAGCCACCCGGCGCGCAAGACCATCATCGATTTGCAGGGTGAGTTCACCGGCACGTTCGACTCGGTGATGGTGGCGCTGAACAACCCGCAAACGGTGTTCAACAAATCAACACTCAACGCGTTGTTTTCGATGTCGCAGTCGGTGCGCAAGATGATCCTGGCCAACGATGCCGACAAGGAGCAGTTGGCGCAGATCGTCGCCCGGCATCCAGACGACAGCCGTGCGCAGTTGTTGACCCGGGACATTCTCGAGGGTGGTTTTTCGCAGAACGATTACGCCAACGCCAAGGCATTGCGTGATCATGCTCAGAGCCAGAACTGGGATTCCCACGATCAGCTGTTCCTGACCTTTCTCGCCGAACGGATCAATCCGATTCGCGAAATGGCCTCGATGGGCGATCTGGAAAACATCGTCCTGACCGACGACGGCGAACTGTTGATCCACAAAACCCTGAATGCCTATGACATGGACCCGGCGCTGGTCGAGTCGCAGATCATGGGTAACGAGTTGATGGTCGACGGGGTGGTGTCCAAAGACAAGAAAGTCGCGATGCTGGTGGCCGAACTCGGCACCAAGCAGGACGACGCTCAGGCGCAACTGCGGGCTTATCAGATCGTGCGCGGCATCGTCGCGCAGTATCAGGCCGAGCACCCGGAGTACAAGGACGAAATCTTCATTGCCGGCATGCCGATCTTCATCGCCGCGCAGCAGGAAATCATCGATCACGACCTGGCCGTGCTGTTCCCGATCGTGTTTTTGCTGATTACCTTGCTGCTGATTTTCTTCTTCCGCAAACCGCTGGGCGTGCTGTTGCCGCTGTTCAACATTCTGTTCTGCACCATCTGGACCTTGGGCCTGATGGCGCTGTTGCGGGTGCCGTTCGACCTGCTGACCAGTGTGCTGCCGGTGTTCCTGTTCACCATTTGCTGCTCGGACGCCATCCACGTGATGGCCGAATATTACGAGCAGAAAAACGCCGGCAAGAGCAATCGTGAGGCCAACCGCGAAACCCAGCGCTTGATGGTGGTGCCGGTGGTGTTGACGACCGTGACGACCATCGCCACGTTCATGATTTCCACCACCAACAACATTGTCAGCATCCGCAATTTCGGCGTGTTCATGTCGATCGGCCTGACGGCGGCGCTGATTATTTCGCTGTTGCTGATTCCGGCGTGGATCTCCATCTGGGGCAAGGATCAGCCGCAGCAGGCCAAGGCTGAGGTGCACAAGGAATCGATCATCTCGCGGTATCTGGTCGCGTTCTGTGCCTGGATGATCCGCTTTCGCAAACCGATCCTGATGGTCATGCTGCCGCTGCTGGCGCTGGCCACCGTGTTCACCTTCCGCGTCGATATCGAAGACTCCGGCATTGCTTACTTCAAGCCTGAGAGCCACATTCGTGTGTCCGATCAGTTCATCAACCACGCCAAAGTGGCGGGCACGGCGCCGGGCTGGATCGCGATCGACAGCAAAGAACCACGCGGCGTGCTGACCACCGAAGTGGTGCAGTTCATCGACAAGCTCGACCACTTCATCAAGCAGCAACCGAACGTCAGTTACGGCTACTCGCTGGCCACCTACGTCAAGCGCATGAACCTGGTGCTCAACGACATGAACCCGGAGTATCTGCGGGTGCCGAATGCCGTGGAGAAAGTGACATCAGTCAATGACGACGGGCAGATCGAGCGTTTTGAGGTGCCGGGCAATTCGCTGATCGAGCAGCATGTGATGTTGTTCGAAAACGGTGGCGGTTCCGACCTGAACAACGTGCTCAACGCCGATTTCTCCAAGGCCTTGACCCTGTACACCATGACCTCGTCGGTCGCCAGCGACTATCAGGGCATGCTCGATCGCCTCGATGCCTGGTTGCTGGTGAACAAACCGGCGAACCTGGAGGTGACCCACGCGGGCACGCCGTTGATCTGGACGGGCGTCCTGCAGGAAATCACTCAGGGCCAGGTGCTGAGTTTTTCCCTGGCCTTGCTGGTCGTTACGCTGATGATGATGTACTGGCTCAAATCGGTGCGCCTCGGTGTGCTCGGCATGTTGACCTTGCTGACCACGTCGGTGACGGTCTACGGCTTCATGTTCCTGTTCGGTATCGAGCTGAACATCGGCACGACGCTGGTGACGTTCCTGGTGGTCGGGGTGGTGGATTACGCGGTGCACCTGCTGTCACGCATCAAGTTGCTGGTGCAGCAGGGCATTGAGATCGACGCGGCCATTTTGCAGGCGATGCACAGCGTTGGTCGTTCGACGGTGATCAACGTGGTGATCTTCTCCGTGGGTTTTATGGCGCTGCTGTTTTCCGACTTCAAGCCGATTGTCGATCTCGGCGCACTGGTGGCGATGGCGCTGTTTTCCAGCGGGGTAATGACCATTGTCCTGGTGACACTGGTATCGCCGTGGTTCTTTGCGGCGATTGCGCCGGTGCTTGCGCCGGCCCCAGCACTGCGCACAGAGGGGGAGCCGGTGCCGGGCTGATTTGCCAACGCACGGTCGCGCCTGCCCTGAGACGGCAGGCGATTCTGGTCATGCGGCGCAGCAGGGTTTTCAGTTCAGTGTATTGACCGGGTTTTTTTCGCCATAGCGGGCGATGCGTTCGAACTGGCATTCCTGGCGGGCGTCGTTGAGGTTGTGTTCAAACGCCTCGAGGCCATCATGCAATTGCTGCAAATCGCCGATCTGGGTTACCAGTTCGGCTTTTTTTTCGGCGATGGCTCTTTGTGCCATGTCCCACGGGAATTCGTCGCCGCGGTAGTTGTTGAGGATCACCTGCAGCTCTTTGAGCTTGAAGCCCAGTTGCTGGGCGCACTTGATGAACGTCAACACTTCGACACTTTGCTGGCTGTAGATGCGGTATTTGCCTTCACGCTTGGGCTCGGGCAACAGGCCGATTTCTTCGTAATGGCGAATGCTTTTGACTGTGGTGCCCGACAGCTGGGCGGCTTTGCCGATATACATAAAGGTCCGTCTCGATGGTCAAACATAGCTAGCGCGATCAGGCGTCATGCCGGATCGGCGGCGATTATATGTCCAATACCATCTGAAAATTGCAACTGCGCGTAAATGACGTGCACAGGCGACGGACGGGCGCGTGAAGGGGAGCCCGAAGAGGCACTGACGGCGGCTTGTGCGCCGTCAGCTGAGGCGGCTGGAAAGCCTTAGACGGCGGCGGTCACGCGCGCCTGTTCCAGCCAGGCATCGCGCTGGTTTGGCTTGGAGCCGAGGATCGGCCCGAAGGTCAGCGTCTTCAGGGGCTTGATGCCGCAGAATTCCAGCGTGGTCTTGCGCATCTGATGCAGCCCGGGCATGCCATAAATCCATTTGTAGTACCAGTACGGCGTGTCCATGGTCACCAGCAAATGCGCGGTGCGGCCCTTGAGCAGCTTGTCGGGGAAGGCTTTGCCTTCGCGGTATTTGAAGGCGAAACCCGGCAGGAAAATCCGGTCGACGAAGCCTTTCAAGAGTGCCGGAATCCCGCCCCACCAGATCGGATAGACAAATGTCAGGTGCTCGGCCCAGGTGATATCGGCCTGCGCTTGCAGCAGGTCCGGCTCCAGTGGCTGCACCTTGTTGTAGCCTTCGTGCAGGACCGGGTCGAACTCCAGCGCATCCAGACGCAGCAACCGCACGTCATGCCCGGCGTCTTTGGCGGCCTGAACATAGGTTTCACTCAATGCCCCGCAAAAGCTGTCGGTGGAGGGGTGACCCAGTATCACGAGCATTCGTTTGCTCATTGTGTGTACTCCTGAAATGAAGCGCACAGGATAGAGTCTGCCCCTAGCGGTAGAGTCAAGGCACCAGCGCATCAAACAAGGCCCGGGCGTAACCGGGCAGGTTGTCGAAGTCGCGTGCGCACAGTTGCAAGGTGCGATGCGCCCAGACTTCGTCCAGCGGCCGGCACGTTACCGAGTGCACCGCCGCCCAGCGCTCGATGGCCACCTTGGGCACGATGGCCAGCCCCGCACCTCGCGCCACCATGCGCATGACCCCCTCGAAGCCATCGGCGCGGATCCGGATCGACATGCGCTGGCCGATGTGCAGCGCTTGTTCCTCCAGGTGAATCGCCAGCGCGCTGTGGCTGCCAAGCGCGACATAGTCGTGCGCCAGGGTTTCACCAAACGTCAGTGACGGCCGACTCGCCAGAGCATGGTCAGGGGGCAGGATCAGTACCAATGGATCGTCGCGAAAGGGCCGGGTTTGCAGGCCATGGGTGTCGACCGCATCGGAGACGATCCCGAGGTCCGCCGCGCCTTGGCGCAAGGCGTGGGTGATGCGCGCGCTGGGCAGCTCCTGCAAGTCGATGTCGAGATTGGGATGATCGCGCAGAAAGTCCGCGAGTACTTCCGGCAGGTATTCGGTGATCGCTGTGGTGTTGCATAGCAAGCGCACCTGACCTTTGACGCCTTGGGCATAGTCGGCCAGATCCTGCTGCAGGCGTTCGGCTTGTTGCAGAAGGATGCGCGCGTGTTGGGCGAGGGCTTTGCCGGCCGGCGTCGGCGTGACGCCACGGCGGCCGCGCTCGAGGAAATCGGTGCCGAGTGAGGCTTCCATGGCGCGGATTCTGGCGCTGGCGGCTGCCAGCGAGAGATGGCTGCGGGCGGCGCCGGCGGTGATGTTGCCGGTGTCGAGGATGTGCAGGTAGAGGCGCAGGTCGGTGAGGTCGAAGTGCATGATTGGCAGCCTCTGGTTTTTGTGGTGTCTGGGCTGGCCCCATCGCTGGCAAGCCAGCTCCCACAGGTTTCAGTGTTGATCTCAAAATGTGTGAACAACAAAAAAACTGTGGGAGCTGGCTTGCCAGCGATGAGGCCAACAGCTTCAAAAAAATATCAGCCTCTTGTCAGGAGAGAGGCAGCCTCAGTATATGGCAGATTTTCAGCCAACCCCGACTGGCGCAGAGTAGCGCCATGCACACACTCACAGATTTCTACCAGCACCTCGGCCTGGCCCTGTCCATGCTGGTCATCATGACCTTCATCCTCGCCGGCCTGATCAAAGGCGTGATCGGCCTCGGCCTGCCGACCGTTGCCATGGGGCTGCTCGGTCTGGCTATGGCGCCGTCGCAGGCAGCCGCGTTGCTGATCATCCCGGCAACCCTGACCAATGTCTGGCAACTGGCATTCGGCGGTCATCTGAAAGGATTGATCAAACGCCTGTGGCCGATGTTGCTGATGATCTTCTTCGGCACCGCAATCGGCACGTTATCGATCGGTATGGCGGGCGGGCATTGGCTGGTGCGCGGGTTGGGCGCGGCGCTGTTGCTCTATGCGTTGAGTGGCTTGTTTCTGCCAACACTGCGCATCCAGCCGCGTCATGAAACCTGGCTCGGCCCGGCGTGCGGTTTGATCACGGGCGTCATCACCTCAGCCACCGGCGTGTTCGTGATTCCGGCGGTGCCATACCTGCAAGCGCTTGGCTTGAATCGCGATCAACTGGTGCAGGCGCTGGGCCTGTCATTCACCGTTTCGACGTTGGCATTGGCCGCTGGATTGCTCTGGCGTGGCGCGCTCGGTGGCGGCGAACTAAGCGCTTCGCTGCTGGCGCTGATCCCGGCCATTCTCGGCATGTTGCTTGGTCAATGGCTGCGCGAACGCATCAGCGCCGTGCTGTTCAAGCGGGTGTTCTTTATCGGTCTGGGCGCGCTCGGCGCCCATTTGTTGATCAGCGGTTAGCCGAGGCTTCGCTGAGCATCTCGATCTGGCGGATATCAAAATCACGCTCCAGATAATCCATGCGCCGTTCAAAAAACGCCTTCATGTGCGGCAGATTCGAATGCACATCCAGGTGCGCCTGCGACGCCCAGATCTCGTAGAAGATGAACAGCGTTGGGTCTTCCTTGTCGCGCAGCATGTGGTACTCGATGCAGCCCGGCTCGGCGCGACTTGGCTCAACGTAGGCGCGGAACAGCGTCTCGAAGGCTTCGGCTTTTTCCGGGCGGGTCTTGGCGTGCAGGATAAAACCCTGGCGTTCACTCATCGCAGCAACTCCTCAAATTCTGATGGCCGCAAATGCTATGGCAACAATCGGCATTCGATTCGTGCTTTTTGATCAAATGTATTTTGCGCAAAACCGGCTTATTCCGCGCGAGGCGGATCGTTAATCTGCCGCCATTCCCATTTCTCTTCTCCACCCAGCCCAATGGCTGCGCCGAGGCTTTCTCATGAAAAAAGTGCTGTTGCTCAATGGCGGTAAAAAATTTGCTCACTCCGACGGTCGCTACAACACCACCCTGCACGAGGCTGCACTGAGCGTGCTCGATCGCGGCGGTGTCGACGTCAAAACCACCTTCATCGACGAGGGCTACGACGCTGCCGAAGAGGTGGCGAAATTTCTCTGGGCCGACGTGATCATTTATCAGATGCCAGGCTGGTGGATGGGCGCACCCTGGACGGTGAAAAAGTACCTCGACGAAGTCTTCACCGAAGGCCACGGCAGCCTCTACGCCAGCGATGGCCGCACCCGTTCCGACGCGTCGCAGAAATACGGCAGCGGTGGCCTGATTCAGGGCAAGCAGTACATGCTGTCGCTGACCTGGAATGCACCGCAGCAAGCGTTCGATGACCCGACTGACTTCTTTGAAGCCAAAGGCGTGGATGCGGTGTACTTCCCGTTTCACAAGGCCAATGAATTTTTGGGCATGACCGGGTTGCCGACCTTTTTGTGTGTGGACGTGATGAAGCGGCCGAACATTGAGGCTGATGTGGCGCGTTATGAGCAGCATTTGACCGAGGTGTTTGGTCTCAAGGCCTGAATGGTTTCGGGCTACTATCGGTGGTAACAGCAAAAGATCGCAGCCTGCGGCAGCTCCTACAGAGAGTTGCAGTCATCTGCGATCTTGGCGATCTCAAAGAGGACACCCGTGAAAGCCAGATCCGATGAGTTGCAGATTTTCGTCTGCGTGATCGAGTGCGGTTCGATCTCCGCCGCCGCCGAGCAAGTCGGGCAAACGCCGTCGGCGGTCAGCCGCACGTTGTCGAAGCTGGAAGCCAAGCTCGACACCACGCTGATCAACCGCACCACGCGGCGCATGGACCTGACCGAGGAGGGCAAGTATTTCTTCGAACAGGCCAAGTTGATTCTCGATCAGATGGATCAACTCGAAGAACGTCTGTCATCACGTCAGCAAACCCCGTCCGGGCGCTTGCGGATCAATGCCGCATCACCGTTCATGCTCCACGCGGTTGTCCCGTATATCGACGAATTCCGCCGCCTCTATCCGGACATCCAGCTCGAACTCAACAGCAACGACCTGATCATTGACCTGCTGGAACAAAGCACCGACGTCGCCATCCGCATCGGCACTCTCGCCGATTCGACGCTGCACGCGCGCTCGCTCGGCTGCAGTCCGCTGCTGATCGTCGCCAGCCCGGCCTATCTGGAAAAGCACGGCGCGCCGCAGCAAGTCGCAGACTTGAGCGAACACACCTTGCTCGGCTTCACCCAGAACGAAGGCCTCAACCAATGGCCGCTGCGCTATGTGCACGGCGACCGCTGGCCAATCACCCCAGCGATCAGCGCCTCCAGCGGCGAGACCGTGCGCCACCTGGCGCTGGAAGGTCAGGGCATCGCCTGTCTGTCGCACTTCATGACCATCGATGACATTCGGGCCGGGCGCCTGAAAGTCCTGCTCGGTGAATTCAACAGCGGTTATCGCCAGCCGATCAACGCCGTGTACTACCGTAACTCGCAACTGGCGTTGCGCATTCAATGCTTCCTCGATTTTATCCAGAGCAAACTCGCCGCCTACGCCAGCGCTGATTTCAAGGGCTGATTCGTGACCTCTGCGCAAGAGTGAATTGGGCGGGGGCGGGTTTTTCCCTTCGGTTCGCGGGCCGATACTCGTCCCATCACTTACTCACGCAGGGAGTTTCTCCATGAACGTATTCGTCACCGGCGCTGCCGGTTTTATCGGCGGCTCGATCGCTACCGGTCTGGTCAAGGCCGGGCACAAAGTCACAGGCCTGGTGCGTAGCGCCGAACAGGCTGAAGAGCTGAAAGCCATCGGGATCACCCCGGTCATCGGCACTCTCGACGACAAAACACTGCTCGCCGAACAGGCCCGCGCTGCCGACGCGGTGATCAACGCCGCCAGCAGCGATCATCGCGGCGCAGTCGAAGCGTTGCTCGATGCCTTGCGCGGTTCCAACAAAGTGTTCCTGCACACCAGCGGTTCGAGCATCGTTGGTGATGCGTCGGGCGGCAAATCCAGTGACGTCATCTACTACGAAGACAACCTGCCAGAGCCGACCGTCGACAAAGCCGCGCGTGTGGCCATCGACAACCTTATTCTCGCGGCGGCAAAGCACGGCGTGAATTCCGCCGTCATCTGCAACACGCTGATTTACGGCCACAGCCTGGGCGTCAATCGTGACAGCGTGCAATTACCGCGACTGCTCAAACAAGCACGCAAAAGCGGCGTAGTGCGCCACGTCGGCACTGGCCAGAACATCTGGTCCAACGTGCACATTGAAGACGTCGTCGCCCTGTACTTGCTGGCGCTGACCAAGAACGTCCCGGGCACTTTCTACTTCGTCGAGAGCGGCGAAGCGTCGTTTATCGACATGACCACCGCCATGGCCGAAGCCCTGAACCTGGGTCAACCACAAGACTGGCCGTTGAAAGACGCCGAAGCCGAATGGGGCTACGAAATGGCCAACTATGGCCTCGGCTCCAACAGCCGCGTACGCGGCAAACACGCCCGCGAACTGTTGGGCTGGGCGCCGAAGCGCACGTCGGTGGTTGAATGGATTCGTGAAGAGATGGTGTGAGCGGCTTGTTTGACGTTGTAAGTCGCAGCGGGCAGACGAATCTTGCCCGCTGCTGCCGAGACGCCCCGCGCCATCGTAGGAACCGGTACAGGACGTTCTGGCATTAACCGGAAATATGCCTTCGGCGAGAGGCCCCGGCATGGCGCCCTAACGGCAGGATGCCGGTGGCAACAGTAACAATGTCAGGAATGATGCCGGTGCAGTTGCCACAGGCCGGAAAGTCCTGATTGAGTCCAGGGTTAGTCAGTTTTTGTACAAAAACGACGCTGTCGGACAACGCTCGTTTGAAGCCCCTCGAATCGAATTTTCCGTCCCTGAGAGGTAATTTATTGGCAATGTCGTTGACGGTCTGCACGTCAGCATGCAAGCCGGCAATGCCTGCGCGGATCGGGATTTCGGGATGTGCCCGAACATGATTCATGATCAGTTTCATTGTTTCGGGATGCAGAAATACCCCGTTGCGTCTGTATTCTTCACGCAGGCCCTTCTTGAATCGTCTTCTCGACGCCACGGTATACGTACCCAAATCACCCGGGGGCAGAAAGTCACTGTCTATCCTGTCTTCCTCCTTCTTCTTAGCGCCTTCCATAGTTGGAACTTGAAATTCCCGGGGTCTTTCTGTCGGGTATGAGTTAATGCCTGGAAAAATATTGTTTCCCGATGGGCTGCCTTGAAAGTTATGGAAGGCGACCATCTCTGAAGAATTGCCGCGCATGACGTAACTGGCATGTGCGATGTACTTTTTCAGGTTTTTTCCGCTGGGCGGGCCAGGGTCAGACTCGGATCGCTTATGCGCTCTTCTTCTGGGTTTGGCTTTAGCCTTGGGCTCGGGCATGGCATTTTCGTCTGGCGTGCCGGTCAGCCACCGGGTTTTTGCCGAAAACCTGCCGTAGGAACTGTTCGGTTGATCTATCAAATGAGCGAGAGGGGCTCTTTCAATCGCGCTGGCTGGAATGTCCAGATGGTTTAACGATTCGTACTTCTGCAAGCCGCCCTGATCGCTATATCTGATCGGGTTGTTGCCCACCATGCAAAACAGGTTCAAGCCGTCGACGGTTCCGGCGGGGTCCGCGCTGATCCAGCGTTGCAACCAAGGGGCGTAGTAACGGTGGCCGTAGTAATACAGGCCGCTGCTGTCGCGTTCCTTGCCCGAGTAGCGCACCGTTGTGTATTGCGCCTCGATTACTGACCGCGCGGCGCTCCAGGCCGTGCCGCCAAAGGGGTAGTACGCTTCCTGGCTGATCAGATTTGCGTCGTCATCAAGTTCCAGCATGCAAGATCCACAGGGTTCGTCCAGGCTATAGCGCAGTTGCTGGCGGGAGCCGATGGCTGCAGGTTTGCCCTCAGCCCAGTGCAGATAACGGATGTTGCATCGACCGGCCTGCAGAGTAATGACTTCCAGACGCTGCTTGTTCTGCGAACGCAATTCCAGTCCCGGCAGATAAACCACCTCATCGCGATGGGTGAGCGTCCCGCCGTGAAACGTGCGGGATTTGCGCACCCGCTGGCCGCTGCCATCATAGGTGTAGCGTTCCTCGTCATTGACGCCGTTGGCACGGCTGACCAGTGTCACGCCAGCCAATTGGTTCAAGGCATTCCATTGCAGCGGCTGACCGGGCTGCAAGGTCAGCAGGTTACCGTGGTCATCCGAGCCTGTGGCGGTGCCGGTGGCCGAGTCGCCCTGATTCCAGGCAACAAGACGATTGCTGTCTTCGGCAATGTTGAGGTTTCTCGTGTATTGATTGCCATCGCGAACATGGCGCAAGGTCGTCAGATTGCCCCCTGTGTCGTAATCAAAATGCTGGGTGTAATTGAACAACTCTCCGACCGCAATGGTCATGCTGGCAGCGGGCACCAGTTTCGGCTGGGTGATTGCTGCCTGTGCCTCGCGGCCGGTGGCGCTGGTCAATTGGTAAAGGCTGTCATACGTGAAGCGGCTGACGGCCTCTACCTGTTGATTGTTCGCGAAGCTGGCGGGCTGAGCCTTGTCGGTAATGGATAAAACGTTGCCCACCGCGTCGAAGACATACTGCAAATCCTGCAGGACCCGGCCAGCCTTCGAGGCATTCAGCTCACAGAGACGACCGCTGGCCATATCGTACTTCGCGCGGTTGAGCACGCCGTTTGCGGCCCGTTGGGACTGGATCTGCCCAAACGCGTTGTACTCGATGTCGCTGATGATCAGGCGTTCTGCGGGCTGGTCGGCGATCTTCAGGTGCAGCGTTTTGAGCTGCCCGGCGACATTGAAGCTGTAGCGTTGGGTGTGGCCTTTCGCATCGGTTTGTTTGAGCATCGTACCGCTGCTGTCGTACTGCCAATGTGTGGTATGGCGTCGATCCTCAAGCAGGGCGTCACGTTTTTCGACGGTGTCTGGCCAGTCGGGCAATTGTGCAGCGATTAACAGTTGCCGTGTCTGGTCGGACGGTTCTCCGCACAGCGCATAGGCATTGTTCGACAGCGTGCCCGCACTGTCATCGTGACGCACCAGTCGGGCGCAGCAATTGCGCTGTGCCGAGTCGACAGAGCTGTCGCCATAGGTAAAGCGTTCGGCAACGCGCATGGCTTGACCGGGCGATTGTTCATCGACCCTCACCGGGCGTAACTGGCGATCATATTCCATGTTCCAGAGGTTGCCGCGTTGATCCCAACGCCTGCCAGTCTGGCCGGTGGCCTGAGCCAGTGACAGGCTCCATCCGGAATCGGCACAAACCACGCCCAATGGCGTGCCGGCCAGCGAGTAGGACATCGTGCGATTAGGCACGAGTTTTCGTGCGTCCTGTCTGGCATCCCACTGCTCGATCAGGTGTCCGGCAGTGTCGTAGGTATGCCGCGTGACCCTGGGGGTTGCGGGTACCTCCGATTCACTGCTGCGGTAATAAGCGATGTGGCGCACCATCAGTCCACGGCTGTCGATGACGCTGACGTCAGGTGTCTTGTTGTGCAGGCGGGCGCTCATGCTTGCACTCCTTTCGAGGCGGCGGACATGACTTCTTCAAGGGTGTCGTTCTCGTCTTCCATGACTGAATACCAAGGGTGATAACGGTGGCGACGCAGGTATGAAATCGCGCCCTGTTTTGCCAGAAATGTTTCGGTCGGTCTGCCCAGTGCGTCGTAATGCTGAAGGTCGTAATGGTCCAGTGTGCGCATCGACGTGTCCTTGACGTAGCAGTGACGATCGGCGAAGTACGGTCGATAGATGCGGATTGGCAGGCCCTTGTTGTTGTATTCCTGCCTGCCGGTGACGCACCAGCGTGTGGTGGTGGCGCTTTCGTGCGCGACGTCGTTAACGAGGACGAGTCTGTTGTCGTCGCCGACGAGGTATGCCAGTCCCGGATCGACCTTTTGTTTGCTTTGCAACTCCCGCCCGAAGCCATCAAGGCAGCTCAGGGAAATATGGATCTGCTGCTGATCGTCGGGATAACGGTCCGCACTCAACAAGGCTGTGTGCACGGGCTCGCGATGTGCCTGCTTAATCAGTGCTGCAAGCTGTTGCGCATCACCGCTCAGCCGAGCGCCACTGGCGGCAAGTTCGCGGGCGCGTGTGCAGATGTGGCCGTCGGGTAACAGAAGACCTTGTGCTACGCAGCGCTTCAGCCATTCGATATCGCGCCGTGCGTTTTCTTTAATGCGGCCCATCCAGCTGAACACATCGTAGGCTGCGATACTTGCGGCGTTCTGCAGTGCGCCCTGCGGATCGGCAATTGCGCTCGACGGTGTCAGCGAGTCCGGTCGTCGGTAGCTGCTCAGCCTGGCGAATCCGACCGGTCGGCCCTGCTCGGTTCCATGCACACTGCTGGCCAGTACCTGACCGAAAGGGTTCACCAGCACTTCATTGATGTTGCCATTGGCGTCGGTGATTTGCGTTGGTGCCATGACACGGTAATCGTATCTGGCCTGGGTGGTGCAGCCATCCTCCTGACGAATGGCGAGCACACAGCAGTGATACGCATCATGCTCTACGGTCACCCGACCCTGGAGTGCGGTGGCTTGCAGGGACTCAGGTTTATGGAAGCCTTTTCCTGAGGCCACGCTCACGAAGCCGCTTTTGACCGACCAGAACTTGTTTTGCGCCCCGGCGGGCGCGAGCCAGTCGCTCATGCGCTCATAGCCAAAACGGCTCAGCAACGCGTCGTCTGGCCGAAGATCGGGCGCCAGGGTATCGAAGGCACGCAGGGCTGATTGATCAAATTCAGCTGTTTCGACGTAGGCGCCAATGCCGGCGAATTCAGCCACGCCGTCGGGCAATACCAGGCCGCTCCGGGCGTTTTGATAGCGTTGTACAGACAATCCGGTCAACACTCCCGTCTTCGCAACGCCAGAGTCGACAAGCCATTTCGCGAACTTTTCGTAATTGATGTCACTTGGGTTCAACCCATCGACTGCCGTTGACTTACCTGCTTCGTATGCCTGGCTGCGCTGGCGCCATGGCAGGCCGAGACGCCAGCCCTGATCATCGCTGAGATGAATGTATTCGGCACAGTGCTCACTGATGTAGAAGCGCTGTTGCGCCGGATCATGAGCGTCTTTCCACCAGTCGCTTTCATGGATTTGATCGAAGGGGGCGGTGTCACTGGCGGTCATGCGTCGCGCGTAATGGATCTGGAAACTCTGCTCTACGGCACCGAACCGGTCCCGGCGGGCATTGATCGTGTGCAGGCATTGCGGATCTGCAACGAAGCCGTCGTAGTTGTAATTAATCGATTCGAGTTCCAGAGGCAGTACACGGACGTGGTCTCGCGCAACCTGTTGTGGTGTCAGCAGACGGACGTGATAACGGTGTTCTTCAACCTGCAGCAGCTTGCGCAATTTCGACCCTGCGCCGAGATCAAAGACCTCGCGCCGCAGCAGGCGCCCGCACAGGGCCCTGGCAATCGCCCGGCGGGTGGCTTCATCGGTCGCTTCGACGGCGAGGTCTTTTGCGTCCTGATACCGACTCACATAGACATTGCCCAAGGGGCGCGCGTGTTTGTCGGATGTGTCATAGCCGCGGCGAGATGGCTCGCTTGGCTGGCCGGTATGAAACCACTGGCGGGTTCTGCTCGGCGGCATGAAGTCGGCACTGGACAAGCGTTCGCTGCTGCTTTCGATCAGCAGCCCAAATCCGCGCAGTTGCCGCTCCTTGCTGTCGTAGTAGCCCTGGCGATAGTTGAAGCGTCGAGTCAGCTGATTTTCAGTGATTTCATCCCGTTGCGTCTGGCTCCTGACCAGATGCAAGGCAAAGGGCAAGTGGCAGGTCAGGTCGACCTTTTTCCCCTTCATGCGCTCGGTTTTTTCGTCCAGCCATTCCTGCGCGGAACTGCGGTAAACAATGCTCGTGGACTGCCCCATGTTGTTGTTTGAGGTGGTCAGCAGGTAGGGCTTGTGCTGGACGAAGTCATAGCGCCAGTGATGTGGGGAGTTTCGGGGCGCATGGAGCACCAGACTGGAGCAGCCCAGACCACGGGTGTCGACCAGATCGACACGGGACAGATCGTCGAAGCGCCAAGTCTCGGGCCAGGTCAACGTCACTGCTGAATCGAAGCCGTGGCCGGCGCGATTGATGAAAATCAGCGCGCGTTCGGCTGTCAGGTAAATCAGGTCTGCCGCGCCCGAACCGTCCAGATCCGCAAGACGAATGCGCGAAGCGTCGAAAGTTTCGCGCGCTAGACCGGGCCAGGTTAAAACCCGGCCCGTGCCAAAACGCCCGCGACCAAGGTTCGGCCACACCTTGATTTCATCGTGACGGATGCGCACCAGATGCTGCTGGCCGCTGCCAAGCAGATCGCTGAACGCGACCAGCTCCTGCTTCGAATCGCTGAAAATCGGAAGGTTATCTTCGTCATCGGAGCGGGCGACTTCATGTGCAGGGCTGAACCCGTCACTCCTCTGGTTGGCGTACAGCCGGACGCTGCGTGGCCCGATCATTGCCAGATCGGCCAAGCCTTCGCCCATCAGATCGGCCTGAAGGGCCTTGTTGTTGAAGAAGTCCAGAGGAAACGCATTGAAAGCGTTGAAGTCGGTCCACGACCGATTCGGCGACATGGAGAAAAAACCGCTCATGGCCGGTTGCGCAATGACCCAGTCCAGACGCCCGTTGCCGGTCAGGTCGGACAGCGATTGCCGGGATGCATTGTTCAGCGTTGGCAGGGCGGGCAGAAGCTGCCCGTCGCCGTACACGACGTGGTCGGTGTTCGGCTTGCCGCGTAACGGCTCACGGTAACGCCAGTGGTCTTGGTGTCGGTAGAGCAACCCTGGCAAGCCTTCGCCATACAGGTCGACCCACTCCATGCGGTGGCTCTCGACCGTGGGCATCTGGCTGAAGGATGTCCAGGCAGAGGCCGATGGTTGCAAATTGAATTCGCTGTAGCTGAATTCAACAGGCGGATGGCTTTCGGGCTCGGGCGCCGCGTCGAATGCCTGCTGATGGGCGGCTGACAGCAAATGGTAACCCGCCTCGGTTTGCTGATAGTCGAGCAGCAGGCGCCTGACTAGCTGCGGGTCGTCTCCCAGTTCGGTGGGGAACCAATGGAACATCAGAATCTGCCGGCACAAGCGCTTCGTGCGCAACTCAAACCCGTAAGCGTAATTGAGAACTTCATCTTCGCGATGGACTGCATTGCCAGCGACATATCCGGGTTTTTGCGAGTACCCGGTATCGCGTCCGCCGTAGTCCAATACCAGTTCAAAATGCCAGCGCACGGACTCCAGACGCTTCGGATGCCACAGATACAGGTGTTGCTGAGATTTTTCGTTGCCGTAGCAGACACGGCTCAGATAACGCTGTGCCGTCGCTTTACCAGCAGCAACGTCGGCCTGATATTCATAGTAGATGTGCTCGCCTGAAGCGTTGACGCTTTCTTGCAGCAGCCATTCGCCGACGTGCTGTAGATCCGCAGGGTCGGCCCGTCGTGCAATGGCCTGGCGGCCGAACAGGTGAAGGGTGCCATCGGCGGCATGAACCAGCCAGAAACCGGCGGGGTCATCGTCGGTAGACCAGTGTTCAATCCGGTCGAAAGCGCTTTCCACTCGAGCCAGATAGCGCGTTACCGTGTAGCTTTTTTTCAGATCAAGATTATTGTACTTGTCGTGTCGGCTCGACTGCGCCGGATACCACTCGACGCCGTCCGGGCCGGCAACTTCGTCTTCGCTGGTGTAAGTGGGCGCCCCTTTGCCGGTCACGCGGGTCACTGCCGGTGTCGGCAGATTCCATCCGATGCCGAACACGCCGTTGCCTGCCGAGCTCGAATAACCCAGCGTCATGGCCGGGTCAAACCCGCGCCCCGTCGAGATCGGCAACGCCAACTGGAAACTGGAAGCGCCGGTCGGTCCTACAGGCCCCCAGCCTTTACCCACGCTTTGAATGGCACCACCACCCTTGGGCAGCGCCGGAATATAGATGGAAACGGACTCAGGGCGACTCATTGCTGGCCTCCCGTCGACCTGGCCGTGTAGCTGATGTGAACAAGCACGTCAGTCAGCGAGTCGATGAAAGTCGTGCGCTCTTCTTGATTGGAAAGGCACAGACTCCAACTGGAAATGGCGCCGGTGAATTCGAATGGCAGGTAGCGCTCGTCGTTGAAATTAAGAGTGAACAGGCCGTTATCGTCAACGCCGGTCGACAGCGCGATCATTTCGTTGACTCGTTGGTTTTTCAGGGCTGGCGAGCCCGGTGCGGATGTCAGCTGGACTTCGCTGGAGAGCTGCATCAGGGTCGCCCGAACGTTTTCATACGGCGCGAGAACTGCCGGGAAGGAAACGCTGATGGTTTTGATCCGGCGCAGATAGTGCTTTTTGTAATCCTGCTCGAACAGGTTTTTTGTAAAGGCGAAATTGCACTTGCCCGTGGATTTGAAATCACTCAGGACTTTGCTCCAGTCCTCATTGCTGGCGGCTTTGAGCTGACGCAACGATACCGTTTTGCGAATCTCCAGTTCCCTGCAATTGCGTTGCAAGTAGTCTGCATGCATTTTCATCAAGGCCAGCTTTAGCGGCTCCCCGGCTCCAAGCCCACGCCGGGAATTTTGCCACGTGCCATGCGGCAGGAAGACTGTGCTGAAATCGGCAATCTCGTACTGCCAGGCTGCCTCGGCGGCCTTGCACAGTACCAGGGTCATGTCGTAAGCCTGACTGTAGATAGGGGCGAGTTGAGTGCCAAGCCACTGATACAACTGTGCCTGGGAGAAGCGCGTGCTGAGGAAGTCGTAGTTGCTCTTGGCCTGGGACAAAGTTGTTTGCGCCTGACGCATCAATAGCTCTGTGGCTTTCTGCTGTTCCTCCTGCGATTTCAACTGGGCGTCGATCTGGGTCAGCTCCAGTGCGGCTTGATCACGCGCAAGTGTCCATTCTTCACGGCGCCGGGTGAATTGTGCCGTACGATCCAGGTGGCTGGCGGCCGTTCGGTCAGCGGCCGCTCCCCCTTGGGCGATGGCGCTCAAGGCATGCAATGCGCCCTCCCAACGCATGCCGCCATTGGCCAGGCCGAAAGTGTTCGGCGCCAGCATCAGGGCACCGGCACCTGCCTGTGAGGCTAAAGCTAGTTGTTCGGCTACACCGCTGCGCAAGTACAACTGACTGGCATTGGCCTCCTCGGCACTGAGGTCCTGTTTGAGCAACGTTTCAAAATGCTCAAACCGCTGCTGCACGATCGCTTTGCCCACCTGCAACGCTTTGAGATTCTGCTGTTCGCCGCGCAATGCCTGTGTCTGTAAGTCAACCGCCAGCGATGCCTGCGCCCAGGCTTGCTGTTGCTGCACTTCCTGAAATTGCGATTGTTCCTGACGCTCGATCAGTGAGAGGAGCGTAAAGCCGAACTGAATCAGACTGTCAACGGCGCTCAACGCCTGTCCATGCATCACATTGAAGCGGTAATGCGGGATTTGCGTCGAGGCAAGGGCCGAAGGCGTGCCGCTCTGGCCACCGGCGTTGGCTGTCAGCAACAGCGTGCGTGGGTCTTGAGGCGATTCGAACAAGCGAACGGACTGGCGTTTACCGGCGATGTCCAGACCATGCCTCAAGTTATACAGGCGACTGTCCACCTGATCCCAACGCTTGAGTAAATCCGGATGGAATGGAATACGCAGATGTTTGATCGCCGGGAGCTGCAGTTGTACCGGGTTTTTTTGCCTGTTCAGATGCAGCGGGACGTTGCCATCCTTCTTGATGAGCTCCTGTTCAAGCTCTTTCATCTCCGTCAGGTCATCGTTTGCCAGTGTCTCAAGTGTGATCGGCTTCCAGAGGTCTTTCCGCCCGTTGATCACCGGGCGATTGCCAAGCAGATGACGCGCTTGCAGATAGAGCGACTTCGCCTGGTTAAGACTCTCGGTTGTCAGGCGGCGATAAGCCTCGTCTGCGCGATTGAGCAGAATGTCGATATAGAGAAAAAACACCGCCTTGCGAAAATGCACACGATGGCTGAGCGCAATCTGATGCGGGTCGTAGGGATTTTTATGCGCATAGGAAGGCTCTTCGACAGGATTCAGGGGTTCTGATTTCCAGAGTTGTTGCTGGCCATTGTTATCCTGGCCCCAAGGGTCGAAGAGGTAACTGACCCATTTTATCGCTTCTTCGTAGCGGTGCTCGGCATTCAAGCGACTCGCGAGCAGCCATGGGACGTACAAAAACAGTTCTGTGAAGTACTGTCCGTAAGCGCCATGAAAATCCAGCGCCTTATCCCTCGTGTGGGCTGAACCTGGCGCGGACAGTTCGGATGTCGGTGAGTCGAGGTTGAACAGTTCGTCCAGACTGTTTTCCGCGCGGCGAATCATTTCGGCGGCGAAACCGGTGTCGAGACTGATCATGTTCTCATGGGATAGAGTCGTTTCATCCGGTTGAACGGTACGTTTCAATAGTTGCGATGAGTCTTCATCAACGATATCCCAGTAAGTGTTTTCATTGTTTTTCGTCATTACGCGTCGAGGGTTGACGGCCTCTAAAAGGGCCTTCAATTTCTCTGTTTGTGCTTTGGTAAAGGTGCTTATATCCGTTGCTTTAACAAAAAAGTTCTTATCGATATGGCCAGTCAGGCTAACGTCACCCAGCGTCAGGCCTAATACGATCTGATTATCTTGTTCATAAGCGTAGATCGAGACACGTTTATTAAAATCCTCGGTTTTTGTGTTCGGGTAACCTTGGAAAAAGCCCTCGAGACATGTTTTTGGCAGACTCCAGGTGCCGTCGATTTTTCGCCACGCATAAATAAGTTTAAGTTGTGGGTTGCTTTGTCCTCTTGGGTTTTTATCCGTAAGCTGGTCAGGATGCTGATGGTGACTCTCTGCCCAGAATACATATAGTCGATTGTTGAACCAAACGGGCCGAATGGTATGTTGAATGGCATTTTGTGAAATCGGAACATCTGCTTTTTCCCATTGACTCCAGGCTAGAGGATCAGGGCGCTTGAGTTTCTCGGCTCCCTCAGCGGTGAGCCTCACTGGCCGCTGCGACATATCGAGCGAGCGCCAATAATAGCGATCAGCTGAGCGCGATTTGGCCAGCACATAATGAACACCGTTGTCGACGTCATCACCATCGATATAACCATTGAGGATACTCAGGTTCGCCACTTCTTCAAACCGGGTCAGATAACCCAGTATTGCTTTTTGCGCGGTCGCTGAGTCGATCCGTCCCTGTGTCAAATCGTTTTCCAGTTGGCAAAAGTTTTCGCTTTTATCGACCCGCAATGCTGGATCAAGATAAAGCGAAGGGAAATACATCAGTTGCTGGTGGGCTGCCCAAGTCGGGTAATGACTCAAAACATTGTGCCAGTAAGAGCGCTGCTCCTCGCTCTTTGAATAACCGGACGAACGGCGAGTAAAAATCAGTTCGATGTGATGCTGAAGGCTGGAGATGGCAAAGCTGACCGGCGTCGCCGAAACATCGTTGCTAATGAGTGCATCGAGCAAACAGTGATCGTAAAGCGCTTCGGCAGTCTTGACTTCCGTTTTGGGGTTTGCAGACACTTCGAGGTGGAGATAATAAGCTACCTGGGCATCGCGCAGCCCCTCTTCCAACTGCTTTTGAATTTCCATGTTGTTCATGTTAATTCCCTTGAACATTTGCATTGTGGAGAAGTTCGGCAGCGACGGTACGCCATTCATCCATTGAGCTTTCGCTGTTCAACTTCAAGATGTCACGCAGTTTTTCCAACGAAAGCCCCGTGTTTTTGGATAATTCAAGGTGGCGGATGATCCAGTCCAGTTGCTGCATGTTTTCAACTTTCTCCGTGGGTAACTCCTTGGTCAGAGTGGTCAGGGATTGCTTGGTAACAAGAAAATTTGCCAGCGCGTCGTTGGCTGTTTTTGAATTATCGGTACGGGAAAGTTTTAGGAAATCGAGAAGCTCGTGACTCGCGCCTGGATCGTGCCGGCTGTAATTGGCGAAACGTTCGAGACAATAGAGGTCTTGCAATTTAAATGCGCTTCCCCAGTCCGGTTTTATCAGTGAGCTATCGCTCAGCAAGTTGAGCAATATTTCGCTGCTTATGTTTAATGCCTGGCAGATTTCAGCGGCGGCCAGTGACTCGCGTAACAGCAGGGTTTTCCCTTTCTTGATTTCCGCACATATTTTTTGCTCGGCGGTATTGGCCATTTTCATGACGCACGGAACGTATTGCACCGAAAGCCCTGCGACGTCCTGCAGCAACTGGTGCACAGCAAGGGTCTGTTCGTTTTCAGCGGTGGTATCTCGCATGGCACTTATCGCAGCGACATGCACGGGAAGTGTTTCACGAGCAGACGGCAAGTGGCGTTTGAGCATGCGCAACAGTTGTGCGACTGTAAGGCCGGCTGATCGTAACCAAGTCATCACCCCGTCCAATGCCATCAACAGATGCAGGATGTCGGGTTCGCATTTGCTGCTCAATTCTCCTGATACCAGCAATCGCTCGAATGCTTTGCCCCCCAGTAAATTGACTAACTCCGTGCATTCAAGAGGGGATAAACCAAACAGCCGCGCTATGCGTGCCTGACGATAAAGAGATGAAGCGGTCTGTAAGTTTTGATGCAGGCTTTTCAAGTGGGTTGTGGCCAATTTTATGCACAAGTCGCGCGACTCTTGCGTCATTTGAAGATCCATACCATCGGCAAGGCGGATGGCAGATATTTCAGTGAGTCCTCCATCTTGTTTAAATAAATTGGCTGCCGGGAGATCGCGATGGAAAACACGATCAAACAAAGAATCCCGGCCGTTGATCGAATGGGTGGGTAAGCGGTACAGAAGGGCTGCGAATTCCTCTGCCTCAATCCCATAATGTTGATTGAGATATTGATAAACACCCACGGCGCGCAGCGTGGACCTGGGAATAAATGTGTCACTGCCATCGCTGGAAATTGCACTGTAGACCAGAGTGTCGAGCTCCCCCGGCGAAATGTTGCTCCACCTGTGCAAACGTATCATGCGCTGGACACGATCAAGGGCAGTAAACATATGTGCGTCTGGATTTTCGTAAGTCAGCGAAATGATTTTTTCTTCGCTGTCGGGTGCTTTGTCCACTACAAGGTGCTTATCGCTTGATGGGTATGATCTGGTAATTTGAAGATCAATGAATTGTTTGATTTCCGACGGCGAGCAATGGGTTTGGGAGGCAAACAGGTTAAGGTCATAGCGACCTTCTTTTATCTCCGATTTATCTACGACGCTGTGTGTCGTGCCTGTCTCCGTATCTATTGGACTGATATATTCCGCGAGCTTGGCCGTCAGGATTTTGATTTGCTTTTCGCTCAGATTCGACATCTTTATCTGAGCTTCGCAAAGCAGTTTCACGTTTACCTTCTCAGCGTCCTGAAAAAACATGTTTGGCCATTGATGTTGCAATTTATAGTCCAGAACGCCCAATCCAAGGTTCTTCGCAGCGAGCGCTACTACACATTGTCGATGAGGGTGATGGTAGGGGAAGAAAAGAGGTTTAGACTGTATGGACATTATCTCCTGAGACGTCTTGTCGTTGGCGTGCTTTGGGTGATTTTTTATTTTATCGCCCAGCACCCTGTTGACGAGTTGCAATGCCGGGAGTGGTTCGAAAACACTGGAAGCATCTATCTGTTGAGTGGCAATATCTGGACGAATCGCGCTTATTCTGCGCGCGTATTTTTCTTCCGAATCAAGCTGGCCAGAAAAAATGTACAGGGCGCGCAGATAAGCTGCTGGCGAGTCGATAGCATTTAAATCGTTTTGGGCGCAAAAACTATTCCAATTTTCTTCAAATAGTTTTTCATAAATTGGCGCAACGCCATTTAGAGCGCGCTTATCGCGTTTTTTATCTGTCTTGTGAAGCTGGCGCTCCATTTGCTCCCGTGTTATTTGCCGGGCAAGACTGCTGGCGTAGTCGTGAGCTATTTCGGCATTTAGCTTTTTACCGGGGGTTTCTTGTATTTGCTTGTATTGGTCTCTGGACAGTTGAGCCACGCTGAGAGTGGATTCCATAGCTATGTCATGTATTTCAAAAGTCTGAGGGGTTGCAGTTTTTGCAGTGCCTGCAGTGGCAGTAAGTATTTTGAGTTTGTTAAGTTTTATGTCGCTCATTGTTTGGCTTTCCGGTTAATATTGTTTCTTTCGGGCAATGAACATAACTTACTGCGGGGAGTTCTAATTGTAGGAATTTTCTCTATTGCAGGTAAGGCGAAAAAATTTGAACTAAGTAGTTGGTAGGTAAACTTCTGAAAGGATTATTCTGCTTCGGCTTTATTGTTCTTTGCCTGGTTTTTGCTGGTTGTTTGTTTCCAGACATGCATTGGAATCGTCTGCTTGATTTTTTATAAAAGGTTTCGCTGACGAAAATATCAGGGTGTGATTTTCATTAATCACGACAAAACATACTCATTAGCGACACGACTTACCTCTCCACGAAAATTACTTTCATGGAATTTGAAATCTCGATCTCGAAATGATTTATGAGTTTCAAAACCCATTCGAACGTGACCCTTTCGAGGAGTACCGCATGACACCTTCCTTCGGCTATTGGCTGCTGGTCTATGCTGCCGTCGCCATCATTGCGCTGATCGTGTTGATTGCCCGTTACCGGCTCAACCCGTTCATCGTCATCACCCTGATTTCCATTGGTCTTGCGCTGGTCGCGGGGATGCCGCCGTCGGGTGTGGTGGGGGCGTATGAGGCCGGGGTGGGCAAGACGCTGGGGCATATTGCGCTAGTGGTCGCGCTGGGGACGATGCTCGGCAAGATGATGGCCGAGTCCGGCGGCGCCGAGCAGATGGCGCGTACGCTGATTGACAAGTTCGGCGAGAAGAACGCGCATTGGGCGATGGTCTGCATCGCCTTTCTGGTCGGGCTGCCGCTGTTTTTCGAAGTCGGTTTTGTGTTGCTGGTGCCGATTGCGTTCACCGTGGCGCGGCGCGTTGGCGTGTCGATTCTGATGGTCGGTTTGCCGATGGTCGCCGGCCTGTCGGTGGTGCATGCGCTGGTGCCGCCGCACCCGGCGGCGATGTTGGCAGTGCAGGCTTATCAGGCGTCGGTCGGGCAAACCTTGCTGTATGCGATTGCCATCGGCATTCCGACCGCGATCATTGCCGGGCCGCTGTACGCCAAATTCATCGTGCCGCGCATTCAATTGCCGGCGGATAACCCGCTGGAAAAACAATTCCTCGACCGCGAACCGCGCGACAAACTGCCGGGTTTTGGCATCACCATGGCGACCATACTGTTGCCCGTGGTGTTGATGTTGATCGGCGGCTGGGCCAACCTGATTTCCACGCCGGGCAGCAGCTTCAACCAGTTCCTGTTGTTCATCGGCAACTCGGTGATTGCCTTGCTGCTGGCGACCTTGTTGAGTTTCTGGACGTTGGGTATCGCCCAGGGTTTCAACCGCGAATCGATCCTCAAGTTCACCAACGAATGTCTGGCGCCGACTGCCAGCATCACTTTGCTGGTCGGTGCCGGTGGTGGCTTGAACCGCATTCTGGTCGATGCCGGTGTGACCGATCAGATTGTCGGCCTCGCCCATGAATTCCACCTGTCGCCGCTGATCATGGGCTGGCTGTTCGCGGCGTTAATGCGCGTCGCCACCGGTTCCGCGACCGTGGCCATGACCACCGCGTCCGGCGTGGTCGCACCAGTGGCCATTGGTCTGGGTTATCCACACCCTGAGCTGTTGGTGCTGGCGACAGGTGCCGGGTCGGTTATCTTTTCCCACGTCAACGACGGCGGCTTCTGGTTGATCAAGGAATACTTCAACATGACGGTCGCGCAGACGTTCAAGACCTGGACCGTGCTCGAGACGTTGATCTCGCTGGTCGCATTCGGCCTGACCGTCGGCCTTTCTTATCTGCTGTAACCGGAGCCCGCCGCCCATGGACATCCTCTACCAGATCCGCGCCCGCCAGGATTCCTTCAGCGCCGGTGAAGGCCGCATCGCCCGTTTGATGCTCGATGACGTTGGTTTCGCCGCCAGCGCCAGCCTCGAAGACCTCGCGCAACGCGCCGAAGTCAGCACCGCCACGCTGTCGCGTTTCGCCCGCACCGTGGGCTGCCGCGACCTGCGTGATCTGCGCCTGCAACTGGCCCAGGCGAGCGGCGTCGGCAGCCGATTTCTCGACCCGGCGGGCACGCCTGAGCAGTCGGCGTTTTACGGGCAGATCGTCGGCGATATCGAAACCACGCTGCGCCAGCACCTGGCCGGGTTCGACGAGTCACGCTTCGCCGATGCGGTGAAATTGCTCGGTCAGGCACGGATGATTCACGCCTTCGGCATGGGCGGTTGCTCGACGCTTTGCAGCGACGAATTGCAGGTTCGGCTGGTGCGCCTCGGCTACCCGATTGCGGTGTGTCATGACGCGGTGATGATGCGCGTCACCGCCGCCAGCCTCAACGCCGAACAAGTGCTTATCGTCTGTTCGCTGACCGGCATCACCCCGGAATTGCTCGAGACTGTCGAGCTGGCGCGCAACTACGGCGCGCGCATTCTGGCGATCACCCGCGCCGACTCGCCACTGGCAGAACTGGCCGACATCGTCCTGCCGCTGCAAGGTGCAGAAACCTCGTTCATCTACAAACCGACGGCGGCCCGCTACGGCATGCTGCTCGCCATCGATGTGCTGGCGACCGAGCTGGCACTGGCCAATCCTGAAGACAATCAAGAGCGTCTGCGGCGGATCAAACTCGCCCTCGACGAATACCGTGGCGGCGACGATCACCTGCCGCTGGGAGACTGACATGCTGTACGACACCTTGATTCGCAACGCCCTGATCATCGATGGCAGCAACGTGCCCGGCTACCACGCGGACGTGGCGATTCGCGATGGCCGCATCGAGCGTATCGGCGACTTGCACGATGCCACTGCGACCGAGGAAATCGACGCGGCCGGGCGCGTGCTGGCGCCGGGTTTCATCGATGTACACACCCACGACGACACTGTGGTCATTCGCCAACCCGAGATGCTGCCCAAGCTCAGCCAGGGCGTGACCACGGTGATTGTCGGCAACTGCGGGATCAGCGCTTCGCCCGTGACATTGAAGGGCAATCCGCCGGACCCGATGAACCTGCTCGGCACGGCGGCGGCATTCGTTTATCCACGCTTCAGCGACTACCGCGCGGCGGTCGAAGCGGCCAATACCACTCTGAACGTGGCGGCACTGATCGGCCATACGGCGCTGCGCAGCAATCATCTCGATGACTTGTTCCGCACCGCGACGCCAGAAGAAATCGCTGCGATGCGTGAGCAGTTACGCGAAAGCCTTGAGCACGGTGCGTTGGGTTTATCCACAGGTCTGGCGTACGCCAGCGCCTACAACGCTTCCACCGATGAAGTGATGCAACTGACCGAAGAGCTGACGGCATTCGGCGCGGTGTACACCACGCATTTACGCAGCGAATTTGCCCCGGTTCTAGAGGCGATGGACGAGGCGTTTCGGATCGGTCGACATGCGAAATCGCCAGTGATCATTTCCCACCTCAAATGTGCCGGCGTTGGTAACTGGGGGCGCAGTCCGCAACTGCTCGCGTCATTGGAAGAGGCCGCCAAAACTCATCCGGTCGGCTGCGATTGTTATCCGTACGCGGCGAGTTCATCGACACTGGATTTGAAGCAGGTCACCGATGCGCATCGCATCACAATCACCTGGTCGACGCCGCACCCGGAAGTCAGCGGCCGAGACCTGATCGACATCGCTGCCGAATGGAATCTGCCGTTGCTTGATGCCGCGAAACGCCTGCAACCGGCGGGTGCGGTGTATTACGGGATGGACGAGGCGGATGTACGAAGAATCCTCGCTCATCCGTTGTCGATGGTCGGGTCTGACGGACTGCCGGAAGACCCGTTCCCGCATCCGCGCCTGTGGGGTGCTTTCCCACGGGTTCTCGGACATTTCAGTCGTGATATCGGGCTGTTTCCGCTGCACACCGCCGTACACAAGATGACCGGTCTGTCGGCGGCGCGATTTGGTTTGAAGGAACGCGGTGAGATTCGTGAAGGGTATTGGGCGGATCTGGTGTTGTTCGATCCGGCGACGGTGCGTGATGTCGCGGATTTCAATGAGCCGCAACGGGCCGCGCAGGGCATCGACGGCGTTTGGATCAACGGTGTTTTGAGTTATCGCAACGGACAGGCGAATGGTCGCAGGGAAGGGCGGTTTCTCGCTCGCCACGGTGATCTGCGCGACAACTTTCACTGAGGTTTCGCGGACTGCGTCACGGTGGTGGCACATTGCGACTAAAGAAAGCCATCAACAGGCCGAATTGCTGACATCCACCCCGTCTACACTGTGGGGCCAATCAGTCAGGGAGCACCCCATGAGCTTCGGCAAAACCACCCCGATCCTGCGGATCTTCGATGAAGCCAAAGCTGTCGAGTTTTACGTCGACTTCCTCGGTTTCAAGATCGACTGGCAGCATCGCTTCGAGGCGAATTTTCCGTTGTATCTGCAGGTGTCGCGCGGCGAGTGTGTGTTGCATTTGTCCGAGCATCATGGCGATGCGTGCCCGGGTTCGGCGCTGCGCATCGAGACGGATGAGCTGGAGGCGTTTCAGCAGCAGTTGGTGGCCAAGGATTACAAGTTTTCGCACCCGGGCATTCAGGCGATGCCGTGGGGGAGTCAGGACATGACGATCGTTGATCCGTTTGGTAATCGGCTGGTGTTTACCAACGCGATCTGTCTCTGAACTGAACAGCCCCTCACCCTAGCCCTCTCCCGGAGGGAGAGGGGACCGATCCGGGGATGCTTGAGAGATACACCGACCTGAACCTGCTCGGTCGAATCCATAATCGACTCGGTCATTCAGGTCGATGTATAGCGCCAGACACCTCGGTCGGCCCCCTCTCCCTTTGGGAGAGGGCTGGGGTGAGGGGAAAATGGCCCACCGAAAAAAGGAGCCCGCCACCTAACCATCACAGTTTGGGTCGCGGGCTTTTTCGTTACTCGGTCGGCACGAACTTATCGAGCACCTGATTGACGGCCATTTCCGCCACCATCACCACTTGCGCGATGCCTTGCAGGGTCTTGCGGTGCGAACCTTCGAGCACGGCGGCGAAGTCGTTGAGCATCACCGAGGCAGAACCCAGTGTTTCGCAGGCGTCGACCAGCAAGGGTTCAGTCGCGGATGCCGGGTTGGCCATGTAGAGGCGGTTGGGTTGGTAAGGCGTGGCCATGATCTGCGCGGTGGGTGGGGCGAGATAATGGTCGAGCGCGCGCTCGGCGGCTTCGTGGAATTTCTTCGAATCGGCGGATTCGTAGGGGGAGGCCGGGTCAGTGACCGGCGGGTTTGGCGTTACTTTGAACATGGGAGCGTACCTTTTAAAGCCGCATCCATTTCGCCGCTAAGCAAAAGGGAGGCAGCTGTGCGCAAGTTAGCGGACCGGTCGCATCCCACCCCGGCGCACCCGAAGGTGCCATGCGCACAGCTACCATTAAGCGCAGGCAAATACCTGACTGGATGATACTCGTGCAGCGGGGAGCGAATGTAGCCGAGCCGCTAAGCTCGATCACTGGGAATCAGTGACGCAATCAAGTTACGCAGCATGCTCAGGGCGCACAAGCCGGCGGATTCTGGCGCAGGCGTAGGCAGCGGCGCAAGGATTTGTGGGCTGTTTCGCGTAACGCTGAGTGTCTTTAAACACCTGTGGTGCGGGATGTTTATTGCGCTCAAGTATCGAGGATTTACCTGTAGGAATTGGGTGCGGCAACTGGCGCATTCGCGAGCAGGCTCGCTCCCACATTGGGTCCGCGGTGAACATCGAATTTGTGAGCAGCCGAGATCAAGTGTGGGAGCGAGCCTGCTCGCGAAGAGGCAGGAACATTCACCCGCGATGCATCTGCCGAAACTCCCCCGGCGGCATCCCTCGCCGACTCTTGAACGTGCGATGAAACGACCTCGGTTCGGTAAACCCCAGATACTGCGCAATGTCCTGAATCGGCAGCGTGCTGTTGAGCAAATAATGCTCAGCCAGCTCCTGACGCAAATCATCGAGAATCTGCTGATACGACGTCCCCGCCTGATGCAATTGCCGCTGCAACGTCCGCACGGAAACAGCGAGCTGTTCGGCGACCTGTTCCTTGCGCGGCAAACCCTCCTTGAGCAACTGCCGCAGTATGTTTTTCACTTGCTGTTCGAGCGACGCATCCTCAAGCGTCGCCATCAACCCCAACGCATGTTCTTCCAGCGTCCGCAGCAACTGCGCATCCGCTTGGCGCAACGGCAACTGCAAATACGCCAGCGGCACGACCAGCGCCGAATACGGCTGATCGAACAACACAGGGCAATCGAAAAACGCTTCGTACTGCGCCGGTGTCGCCTCCGCCGGGCATGAATGTTCCAGCCAGACCCCGGCCGGCGACATCTGCGTATCGGCGATCCAGCGCGCATAGTGCAGCCACGAACCGAGAACGTTTTCCACCAGATGTCGACGGATCCGTGGTCGCTGATAACGGCAGGTCCAGATCAGATGCACGTGGCCATCCAGCATCTCGGCGCGACTGACGCCCATGTCCCCCACCAGTTTCTCGAACGGCATGATCCGGCTCATCGCATCACCGAGCGTCGCGCAGTTCATGGTGATGTAACCGAGCACGCTCCACGAATTGGGCAGGACGAAATTCGCCGCGTTAAGCCCGAACAGCGGATCGCCCGAGTGTTCGCAAAAATAATCCAGCAAGCGTTCATGCGCTTCACCGGGCAAACGCAGGGTGTTGTCGCTCAACTGCTGCGCCTGCAAACCCGCCGCCGCCAACGCCGGCTCGATGGCCATGCCCAGCTGTTCGGCATGGCGCAGGTATTTGAGCAGCGGCGGTACCGAGGTGAAGCCAAGCGATTGCATGATCCCTTCCTTTGATCGATGACGCGTGGGCGGATGAAGGCCTGAAAGGTAATTTGAAACCCCGACTAAAGTAAATGGCTGACGCTTGCGCGACGTTTGACTCAATTGGCTACACGAACTGGCCGGATGCGACCGTGACACTTTGCGGCCGCTGGCTAGTATGGAGGCCTGAAATATCACTGATCCGACGGTTAGAAGGACACACGCATGCGACGCTGGAACGGCTGGGGAGATGCAAGCACGGTGGTCGAACTGCCGGGCCAGGGAGCGGAGTTTCTTCATGAACGACTGGGCGAGGGGCGCGCGCTGCCCGATGCTTCGCTTGAGGCTGCTTTGGCGCGCGTGCCTGCATCGCGATTGCAAGCACATACCTTGTACAGCGTCGATGCCAATGACCGCTTGCTGCATGCACGAGGCCAGAGCCTGCCGGACTGGCTGGCGTTGCGTGAAGGTGCGCTGGGCAATTATCCCGATGCGGTGGCGTTCCCCGAGACCGCCGAGCACATCCGCCAATTGCTGGCGCTCGCTCACGAACAGGACTTGTGCCTGATCCCCTATGGCGGCGGCACATCGGTGGCCGGCCACATCAATCCGCCGGATTCGGCGCGGCCAGTGGTGACGGTGTCGCTGGCGCGGATGAATCGCCTTATCGACCTCGATGAACAGAGCCTGCTGGCGACGTTCGGCCCCGGTGCGAGCGGGCCGCAGGTGGAAAGTCAGCTGCGGGCGCGGGGCTACACCCTGGGGCATTTTCCGCAGTCTTGGGAGTTGTCGACGCTGGGCGGTTGGGTGGCCAGCCGTTCGAGCGGTCAGCAGTCGTTGCGCTATGGCCGGATTGAGCAGTTATTTGCGGGCGGGACGTTGGAAACCTTCGCCGGGCCTCTGGAAATTCCGACGTTTCCGGCCTCTGCCGCCGGGCCAGATCTGCGCGAAGTAGTGCTCGGTTGCGAGGGCCGTTTCGGGATTATTTCCGAGGTCAAAGTGCGGGTCAGTGCTTTGCCTGCAGATGAGCGTTTCTACGGGGTGTTTTTACCCAGTTGGACCAAGGCCCTGCAAGCCATCCGCCAATTGGCTCAGGCGCGTGTGCCGCTGTCGATGCTGCGTTTATCCAACGCCGTGGAAACCGAAACGCAACTGGCGCTGGCCGGTCATCCGCAACAAATCGCCTGGCTGGAAAAGTACCTGAAGCTAAGGGGGGCGGCAGAGGGCAAATGCCTGCTGACCTTCGGCGTCACCGGCAATCGCCGGCAAAACGCATTGTCGCTGACGCAGGCGCGGCAGCATCTGAAGGCGTTCGGCGGCGTGTTCACCGGTACCTTGCTCGGCAAGAAATGGGCGCAGAACCGCTTCCGTTTCCCCTACCTGCGCGAGAACCTGTGGAACGCCGGTTATGTGGTCGACACCCTCGAAACCGCTACCGACTGGAGCAACGTCGACAACCTGCTCAACCTTATCGAAAACAGCCTGCGCGAGGCCTTGGCCGCTGAGGGCGAGCGTGTCCATGTGTTCACCCACCTGTCCCACGTCTACGGCGAAGGTTCGAGCATCTACACCACTTACGTGTTTCGTCCGGCGGCGGATTACCCGGCGACGCTGGCACGCTGGAAAGCGCTCAAACACGCGGCCAGCCAGACCATCGTCGACAACCACGGCACCATCAGTCACCAGCACGGCGTCGGCAAGGATCACGCGCCGTACCTGTTGCGTGAGAAGGGTGCGCTGGCGATGGACACTCTGCAGGCGTTGAGCAAACACTTTGATCCGGCCGGGCGCCTCAATCCCGGCACGCTGCTGCCGGAGTGACGGCGATGAGTCCGGACTGGAACGCCGCATGGCGTCAGCAGATTCTGCCGACGCTGGCTGAGGAAACCTGGGACCTGATCGTCATCGGCGGCGGTATCAGCGGCGCCGGCATTCTGCGTGAAGCCGCGCGTCGAGGCTGGCGCTGTCTGCTGCTGGAACAGCGTGATTTTGCCTGGGGCACCTCTAGCCGATCGTCGAAAATGGTCCATGGCGGTTTGCGTTACATCGCCAAGGGCCAGTGGCGCCTGACTCGTGATTCGGTACGTGAACGTCAGCGCTTGCTCGACGAAGCGCCGGGGTTGGTCGAGCCGATGAGCTTCATGATGCCGCACTATCGCGGCGGCTTTCCCGGGCCTCGGGTGTTGGGTGGCTTGCTGAGCGTTTACGACGCCTTGGCGGGACGGCGCAGCCATCGTTTTCATGATGCGCAACAACTGCGTTATCTGGCGCCGGGCGTGAGGGAAAACGACTTGCTCGGCGGCACCAGTTTTGTCGATGCGCTGACCGATGATGCGCGGCTGGTGATGCGTGTGTTGAGTGAAGCGCGTGCCGAGGGTGCGGTCGTGGTCAATGGCGTGCGCGTCGAACATCTGCTGCGTGAAAACGGCCGAGTGTGTGGCGTTCAGGTCGAGGATTGCGAGGCTGGTGCTACCCTGCAATTGCGCTGCGGCGTGCTCGCTGTGGCGACTGGCGCGTGGGCTGAACGCTTGCGGCCGACTGAGGCGTCACGGCAACTACGACCGTTACGCGGCAGTCATTTATTGCTACCGGGTTGGCGTCTGCCGGTGGCGCAGGCGTTCACGTTTCTGCATGAGCGCGATCGGCGTCCGGTGTTTGTTTTTCCGTGGGAAGGCGCGACGGTGGTGGGCACCACGGACCTCGATCATCGTGAGGATCTGGATCAGAGTGCGAGCATCAGCGGCGAAGAACTCGACTATCTGCTGGCCGCCTGCACGCAACAGTTTCCCGGCGCCGAAGTGAGCGCGGCGGATGTGTTGTCGACCTGGTCCGGCGTGCGTCCGGTGGTGGGCAGCGCAGGTGCGCATCAAGACAAACCGTCGAACGAAACCCGCGAGCATGTGCTGTGGCAGGAGCCCGGTTGTGTGACCTTGGCCGGCGGCAAACTCACCACGTTTCGCCCGCAAGCCATCGAAGTGCTCAAGGCCTGCGCGGCGATGCTCGAACGTCCTTTCGTCGATGACGCCGCGCCCGTGTTTGCCGCTGTTCCTGTGCTGGCGATTTCTGAGTTGAGCAGCCATCAGTGGCGACGTCTGGCCGGGAGGCATGGCCGAGAACTGCCAAGGCTGGCGCAATTAATCAAAGAAATCGGCCACGCCACGGTCGGCGCCACGGACACCTTGTGGGCGGAATTGGCCTTCGCCTGTGAGACTGAAATGGTTCTGCACCTCGACGATCTGCTGCTGCGCCGCACGCGTCTAGGCCTGCTGCTGCCCCATGGCGGTGAAGATTATTTCACCGCAATGCGTCAACTCTGCCAGCCGCGACTGGGCTGGAGCGACGAACACTGGCAGCAAGAAATTCAGCGTTATCGGGCGTTGTGGCAACGCCATCACGGTTTGCCGGATGCCACGCCTTGATGCCCCTTGAAGAGAGCTCCATGGATAACCACCCGAACAAGCGTTACCTGCTGGCCATCGACAACGGCACCCAGAGCGTGCGCGCGCTGCTTTTCGATTTGCAGGGCAATCTGCTCGGCAAAGGCAAGGTCGAGTTGCAGGCGTATTACTCGACGCAGCCGGGCTGGGCCGAGCAGGATCCGGAGTATTACTGGGCGAAACTCGGCGAGGCGTGCCAGCAAGTGTGGGCGCAGACCGGCATTGATCGTTCGCAGATTGCCGGGGTGTCACTGACCACTCAGCGCGGCACGGTGATCAATGTCGATGCCGAGGGCAAACCGCTGCGCCCGGCGATTCTGTGGCTCGATCAGCGTCAGAGCGAAGTCGAGGGCGGGATCAAAGGACCGTGGGGCTGGTTGTTCAAACTGGTCGGCGCGCAAGGCACCGTGGATTATTTTCGCGCTCAGGCAGAGGCGAATTGGATCGCTCAGCATCAGCCAGAAGTGTGGGCGGCGACGGATAAGTTTTTGCTGTTGTCCGGGTTTCTCACACATCGCCTGTGCGGGCGCTTTGTCGACTCGGTGGGTTGCTGCGTCGGCTATGTTCCGTTCGATTTCAGACGGCTGAAATGGGCTGCGCCGAGTGACTGGAAATGGCAGGCACTGGCGGTGCGCCCCGAGCAATTACCGAGCTTGCAAAAACCCGGTGAAACCCTTGGCTACATCACCGCTGAAGCGGCTCGCCACACCGGTATTCCCGAAGGCTTGCCGCTGATTGCTGCGGGGGCTGACAAGGCTTGCGAAGTGGTCGGTGCCGGTGTGGTTGATGCGAGCACGGTGTGCCTGTCTTACGGCACTACGGCGACGATCACCAGCACCCGCTCGCGCTATCTGGAAATCGTCCCGTTGATTCCGCCGTACCCGTCAGCGGTGCCCGATCAGTTCAACTGCGAGGTGATGATCTATCGTGGTTACTGGATGGTCAGCTGGTTCAAGAACGAGTTCGGGTTGCGTGAAATGCAGCAGGCCAAAGAACAGGGCATCGAGCCGGAGCAGTTGTTCGATGCACTGGTTGAGGCTGTACCGCCGGGGTCAATGGGCTTGATGCTGCAACCGTATTGGTCGCCGGGGATTCGCGAGCCGGGTGTCGAGGCGAAGGGCGCGATGATTGGCTTCGGCGATGTGCACACCCGTGCGCATATTTACCGGGCGATTCTGGAAGGGCTGGCGTATGCGTTGCGTCAGGGTATGGAGAATATCGAGCGGCGTTCGAAGGTATCGATCAAGCGGTTGCGCGTGGCCGGTGGTGGTTCGCAGAGTGATGCGGCGATGCAGCTCACGGCGAATATTTTCGGCCTGCCGGCGGAGCGTCCGCATGTGTATGAAGCGTCGGGTCTGGGCGCGGCGATTTGTTGTGCGGTGGGATTGGGGCTGCATGCGGATTTCCCCACGGCCATCGCGGCGATGACCCGGGTCGGCGCGGTTTTCACACCGCAGCCCGAGGCCCGGAAAATCTATGAGCAACTGTACAAAGAGGTCTACCTGCGCATGTACCGCCAGCTCAAACCGCTGTACCAGAGCATCCGCAAAATCACCGGTTACCCCGCCTGAAAGAACACCACCAATCCCCTGTAGGAGCTGCCGAAGGCTGCGATCTTTTGATCTTGTTTTTTAAGATCAACGTCAAAAGATCGCAGCCTTCGGCAGCTCCTACAGGGAGCGTATTGCGATTCGATGTGGCGCCATCGGAGAACTTTTCTGGTGAGATCGGACAGTGTCAGCGCCGGGGTCGGTTGTTAGGCTCATCCCCCACGGCACCTCCTATAAGAACGACAAGCAATGAAGCTGACCTTCCTCCTGTTGCTGCTTTGTGCAACGGCCCCGAGCGCCTGGGGCTGGTCGAACCATACGGTCGGCAGCTATCTGGCGTTGCAGGATCTGCCGGCGTTGCGTGATGCACCGCAGGTTGAAGTCGAGCCGCTGGAGCGGTTTCTCACCGAGCAATACCCGGCCGTGCTGGCGCTGCTGGAGCAACAGGAAAGCTTCGCCCGCGAGCACTTCGCGCAATACCCGCCACGCCCCGACAAGCTGAAATTGCCCGCAGTGCCGAGTGACAATCTGCGCCACGATTTCCTCTCGGCGCTGCGCATCAATCCCGAAATACATCTGGCAATGGTCATCCAGCCATTGCCCGGCAAAGACCTGCCCGAGCGTGAGCACTTGCAGGCCAATCAAGTCATGGTCGAGCAAACCCTGTCACCGTGGAATCGCCAGCGTTTCATCGTCGTTACCGAGCACGAAAAAGTCGCGCCTCTCGTGGTGCTCGCCAGCGCCGCCGACGAACCGGATTACGGCCACGACATCAACCTGTTCAGCGACAACCCCGGCGCAGTCGGCGCGGCCTATGGCTTCGGCCCGCAGCCGTTCGGCGACGCGCGTTTCCAGTACAGCTCGCAGGCGCCGTTCCACATGGGCTTCTTCCATGAAAGCGCGGTGGTGTATGCCGCTGCTGGTTTCCTTGAACGCAGTTGGCCGGACTGGCGCGCCTATCAATACATGGGCCTGGCGCGATTGGCGTTTGCCAGCGGTCATCCGTATTGGGGTTATCGTTTTCTTGGTTGGGGCCTGCACCACATTCAGGACCTGACCCAGCCGTATCACGCCAAGCCGTTGCCCGGTGTCGACCTGGCCAGTCTTCTGTTGCTGGAAGGCAAGGCAATCGCCGGTTTCGCTGAGGACAAACAAGCCTCGATCGAACGCGTCGCCACTCGACACATGGAAGTGGAGAAGTACCAGTCGACCTGGCTGCGCCGATTGCTGCGCACCGGTCAGCCGCACCCGATGCTGGCGGCTTACGCCGATGTGGCTCAGGACAAAACCTACCCGCCGTACTCGGTCGACTACCTGCGCGAAGTGGTCAGTGCCGAGTCGGTCAACGATTCCGCAGCGTTCGACGAGGCCATCGGCCAGTGGCTGGAAACCGCGCCCGTCAGCAGTGATTTCAGCCGCGGCAATCAACTTCATAGCGAAGATTTTGACCACCCGGCACTCAACCAGCAGCTGTTGAAGTTGCTCGGGCATTTCGGCGCGCACAGCCGGATTTACGTCAGCGCGGGATTGGCGCCGTAGCGCGGTAACGAACACCAAAACAATAAAAACAGGGAAGGAGGAACACATGATCAACTCTCGATTGCGCCTGACGGGCGCCGCGCTCCCCGGTGTCGGCCTGGCCGGGCTGCTGCAACTGTGCGCAGTCGATGCGGCGCACGCGGTGGAGTTCAGCCTGATGGACAAGCAGGTCACCGGCTCCCTCGACACGACCTTGTCCTACGGTCGTTTGTGGCGGGTGCAGGGCCGCGACAAGACTAACGATGACGTCAACACCAACGACGGCAATCGCAACTTCGACACCGGGCTGGTTTCCGAGGTGTACAAGATCACCTCCGAGCTTGAAGCCAACTATCAGAATTACGGTTTGTTTGTGCGCGGCACCGCGTTCTACGACACGCAACTGATGGACAAGCGCAACGACTACTACGACAACAACAGCCCGTCGCAACCGAGCCAGAGCTACCCGCAGGACGATCATTTCACCAGTCAGACCCGCGACATCGCCGGCAGCCGCATCGAGATGCTCGACGCCTATGTGCATGGTAGTTGGGACGTTGCGCAGATGCCGGTGACCGCGCGCATCGGTCGGCAGGTGTTCAACTGGGGCGAGGGGATTTTCTATCGCGGCGGGATCAACACCACCAACCCGGTGGACGCCGCCAAGTACCGCTTGCCTGGCGCGGAAGTGAAGGAAGTGCTGGTGCCGGTCGAGGCGCTGAGCTTCAACATCGGCCTGACCGACTCGCTGACCATGGAGAGTTTCTACCAGACCAACTGGAAGGAAACCCGCATCGATCCGGTCGGCACCTTCTACTCGCAAACCGACTTGTTCGCTGACGGAGGCAACACCGGTTACAACAACTTCAGCGGCACAGCGCTCGACACGCCGGTTCCGGGGTTTGGCAACGTCATCGGTTTGTACAGCGCGTTGGGCAATAACCCGTTACTGAGCTCCGCCCTGCAAACCACTGGCCTGTACGCCAACGGCGTGACGCCGGCCTATGGCAATACGTTGAAAGTGGCGAGCATCGGCAAGGACTACAACGCGCGCAACGATGGCCAGTTCGGCTTTGCCTTTCGCTACATCGCCGAGCAGCTCAACAGCACCGAGTTCGGGTTGTACATGGTCAATTACCACGCCAAGGAACCGACCATCGCGGCGGATCTGGGCGGGTACAAAGGCATCGACATGGATGCGTTGACCAATCTGCTGGCGGGCGTCGCTGGCAGTCAGGCCGGGGCGCTGGCCAACGGTCTGGCCACGGCGGATGTGATGGGCAATATCCAGGCGCATCGGCGTTACGCCGAAGATATTCGCATGTACGGCTTCAGCTTCAACACCACGTTGGGTGAGGCGTCGGTGTTTGGTGAAATTGCTTATCGGCCGAACCTGCCGATCGGCGTCGCGGCCACCAATGATCTGATCGGTGACCTGGCCAACGGCGCAGCGGCAGCGGTGACCGGCAAGTCGATCAACGTCGGCGGGCAGATGGTGACGCTCGACAGCCAGATCAATAACGCCGAGCGTGTGGAAGCGTTCAACACCTCGCTGGGGACCATTTACAACTTCGGCCCCACGGCTTCGTTCGACTCGCTGTTCGGCATCTTCGAACTGGCCTCCGAACACCTGCGCGGCAGCAGTCTGCAATACACTGCGTATGACGGCAGTCGTCGTTACTACGCCGGCACCGGTAACTTTTCCTATGTCTCTGGCGGTGATCGCGACGATCAGGTCAACCGCAATTCCTACAGCTACACGGCAATGCTCAACGGCACCTGGAACGACGTGTACGCCGGGGTCAACGTCTCGCCCTACATCGTTTACAAGGACGATTTCGAGGGCAACAGCTATCAGGCCGGCAACACCATCGAAGGTCGCAAGGCCTACACGCTGGGGATCAAGGCCAACTACCAGAACAAGCTCGAAGCCGAGTTGCAGTACACCGAGTTCTATGGCGGCGGGCAAAACAACGGCATTCGCGACCGCGACAACGTCGGGTTCAACCTCAAGTATTTCCTTTGATTGCCCGGAACAAAACTTGCGGCACCCCGTCCCCCTGTGGGAGCGGGCTTGCCCGCGATGACGGCAGCACATTCGACATCAATGATGGCTGACCCAGCGCAATCGCTGGCAAGTCGAGTCGTCGCACCGCAGCTCCCACAGGTTTCTGTATTTTGGAGAAGATCATGGTTCACACTTCAAGATTGACCAAGGCTTCGCTAGGGTTTGTGTTGGGCCTGGCTGCCAGCTCCGCTCTGGCCGCCATTACCCCACAACAAGCCGAACAACTGAAAACCACCCTGACCCCCATGGGCGCCGAGCGCGCGGGCAACGCCGCCGGCACCATCCCCGCCTGGACCGGCGGCATCACTCAAGCCCCGGCCGGCTACAAACCGGGCCAGCATCACCCCGATCCGTACGCGGCCGACAAACCGCTGTTCACCATCACCAAAGCCAATCTCGATCAATACAAAGCCCACCTCAGCCCCGGCCAGATCGCCCTGTTCAACAGCTATCCCGACACCTTTCAGATGCCGGTCTACCCGTCCCGCCGCTCCGGCTCAGCACCGCAATGGCTGTACGACAACACCCTGAAAAACGCCACCTCAGCAAAATTGCTCGAAGGCGGCAGCGGCTTCTCAGATGCCTACGGCGGCGTACCTTTTCCGGTGCCCAAGGATGGCGTTGAAGTGTTGTGGAACCACATCACTCGCTATCGCGGCATCTACGTCGTGCGCCGCGCCTCCGAAGCACCGGTCCAGCGCAACGGCAGCTTCGCGCTGGTGACCTCGCAGCAGGAAGCGCTGTTCAACTACTACCGCCCGAACGGCCAGTTCGCCGACCTGAAAAACATCCTGTTCTACTACCTCGCCTTCGTGAAAAGCCCGGCGCGACTGGCCGGCGGTGCTGCACTGGTGCACGAAACCCTCGATCAACTCAAGGACGCACGCCAGGCCTGGATCTACGACGCCGGCCAACGTCGCGTGCGCCGCGCACCGAACCTCGCTTACGACACGCCGATCGCATCCTCCGATGGCCTGCGCACCGCCGACGACACCGACCTGTTCAACGGCTCACCGGATCGCTACGAGTGGAAGCTCAAGGGCAAACAGGAAATCTACATCCCCTACAACAACTACAAAGTCGCCAGCCCCGAGGTGAAATACGCGCAGTTGCTGACCCCCGGCCACCTCAATCCGCAATACACCCGCTACGAGTTGCACCGGGTCTGGGTGGTGGAAGGCAACCTGAAACCCGGGTCGCGGCACATCTATTCCAAGCGTGTGCTGTTTCTCGATGAAGACAGCTGGGGCGCGGCACTGGTTGATCAATACGACGGGCGAGGGGAGTTGTGGCGGGTGTCGATGGCTTACCTGAAAAACTTCTACGACCTGCCCACCACGTGGAGTGCGCTGGACGTGTTCCACGATTTGCAGGCGCGCCGTTACTACGTGCAGAACCTTGATAACGAAGAGGCGGAGACTGTCGATTTTGCGCAGCCGGTGCCGGAGGATGCGTATTTTATGCCGTCGGCGTTGCGGCAGCGTGGGACGCGGTGATGACTGAAGTCTAAGTCCACCACTGACAGAAAGAGCCCGAAGCCACTGATGCATTTGGCTTCGGGTTTGTTCTGTAGAGCTAAAAATATCTGCTTTACAGATATCTGTATTTGAGATAATTTGGCTGCATGTAGGGATACCAGAACCGATAATTGTATGAGAGTGATCACAAAAGCGGCGGTTGCGCGGGCCATTGAGACTCATGGCCAGTGGAGAGATCCTCTCACCTTGTGGCTAACCATCTTCGACAGAGCATCGCTGCGCTTCGAGTCGTTTGAGAAGCTTCGTCAAGACTGGGCCAGCGCCTCAGGTTGGAACGTCGATCGTATCCCTCACTCGAAGCTGAGGCTGACGAGCAAGAAAGGCCCGCTTGATATTTACGTTTTTGATATCAAGAAAAACGAGTGCCGTGTCATTACGTGGATCAACACGAAGACTGGCACTATCTATATCAAGGACATTCTTCCCCATGCCGGATATGACAAATGGTGGAAGGGTGATGTCAAGTAGTTGGCCAGAATGAAATACGCTATTTATGTTTAACGAAAATACAGGTGATCTCAATGAAGCGTAATAAAGTCGAAGCGACAGGACTGGATTCCTTCATAGCCGATATTTCACCCATGCTTGAGGGACTGGGCGATCAGCTAGCGACTTTGTCCAAGTTGTTGTCTGCCTGCCATGATCCGATAAAAAATGATGACGATCTGCAAGTGCGAATGGCCCTGATTGATGAGCTTTATTCCCACGCAAGCACCGAGGATCATGCTGCGGCACGATTTGCGGAGTTTGTGGCTGATCGGGTTTATGAGTACGAGAATGAAACGGTGTTGATTGCTTATTCGTCCCAATCTGAAGCGCTGGCGTTTCTGCTGTCGGAAAGAGGTGTCAAACAGAAGGACTTGTCTGAGATCGCAACTCAGAGTGCTGTTTCAGAGATATTGAATAACAAGCGAAAAATGACCGTTGCCCAGATAAAGGGATTCGCCGAGTTCTTTAAAGTGCCGGTTGAGTTTTTTATGCACGGTGTGGTTTGACGGGATGCCGTGAAAGGTCTAACGCAATCGCGAGCAGGCTCACTTCTACAGGGGATTGGCGTCGCCCACATAATCTGTGATCGACGCGTTACCTGTAGGCCTTCGCCTGCTCGCGATGCGGTTGTAGCTTCAGCGCTGAATCAGGGTCAAACGCGGAAGTGGCTGACCATCTGCTGCAACTGACCTCCCAAACGCGCCAGTTCAACACTCGACGCCGCCGTCTCATCACTCGCCGCTGCGGTCTGTTCCGACACGTCGCGTACGTTGATGATGCTGCGGCTGATCTCTTCAGCCACGGCGCTCTGCTGCTCAGCCGCTGCGGCGATCTGCTGGTTCATCGACTGGATGTTCGACACCGTGCGGGTGATGTTTTCCAGCGACGCGCCAGCCTTGCGGGTCAGGGCGACGCTGCTGTCGGTCAGGGCGCGGCTGTTGCTCATCACGGCGGAGACTTGCTGGGTGCCGTTCTGCAGACCGGCGACCAGGCCTTCGATTTCCTCGGTGGATTTCTGTGTGCGCTGAGCCAGGCCACGAACCTCGTCGGCGACCACGGCAAAACCACGACCGGCTTCACCGGCGCGCGCGGCTTCGATCGCAGCGTTGAGGGCCAGCAGGTTGGTCTGCTCAGCAACAGCCTTGATCACGTCCATGACGCTGCCGATCTTGTCGCTTTCCTGTTGCAGCACGCTCATGGCTTCGGTGGAACGCACCACTTCGCTGGCCAGACGTTCGATCTGCGCGATGGCTTCGTTGACCACTTTGTCGCCCTCACGGGCTTCGCCGTCAGCGGCGGCAGCGGCTTGCGAGGCTTCTTCGGCGTTGCGCGCGACTTCCTGCACGGTGGCGGTCATTTCGTGCATGGCGGTGGCGACCTGATCGGTCTCGACTTTCTGGCTGTTCACACCGGCGCTGGTCTGCTCGGTGACGGCCGACAGTTCTTCAGCGGCGCTGGCAATCTGGGTGACGCCGTCGCGGATGCCGCTGATCAAGTCACGCAGGGTCACACCCATGCGGGCGATGCCTTGTTGCAGCACGCCGAGTTCGTCGCGGCGGGTGACGGTGACGTTCTGGGTCAGGTCGCCGCTGGCGATGCGCTCGACCACGGCCAGGGTTTCTTGCAGCGGACGGGTGATTTGACGGGTGATGATCACCGCTGCAATCACGCCAACCAGCAGGGCGAGCAGGGTGCTGATCAACTGGAAGGTGCGCGCTTGGGCACTTTCGATGTCACGACGGTCGAGCTGGATCTGGTACAGCTGCTCGCTCGTAGTGACGATGGCGGCGCCCTGATCAGTCATTTCCTTACGCGCCTGCACGGCGTCGGTGTTGGCATTTTTATACGCCATCAACGCGCTGCGATAGTTGACCAGTGCGGTTTCCAGCTGACGCAGGGCGTCTTGCTGAGAGTCGGCGAAATGCACGTTCAGTTGCTTGAGGCTGGCAATGGCGGCGTCAATCTGGCCGATGGCTTTCTGCTCGGTTTCGGCGTTGGTGGTGGCGGTGTAACCGCGCACTTCGTAGCGCGCGAGGATGAACGCTTCCTTGGCGGCGGTGATCGCCTGGAACTGTTCGAAACGCTGCTCGCTCATGTCCATCTGCTGCACGCGTTTGCTGATCGATTCGATCTGGTTGTATGCGGTCTCGGCACTCACGCTCATGCTGTCGCGGGCGCTGTTGCCGGTGCGATAGGCGTTACGCATTTTGTTCAGCGACGTCTGGTATTCAGCGATGGTCGCTGCCTGCTCCTTGAGCAGTTTGACGTTTTCCGGGCTCTTGAAGCTGTTGATCAGCTTCTGTTGCTGCGCGGCGAAGCTTTCGAGGGTGGTCTGCACATTCTGCGCGGCGGTTTCATCGCCGTTGGTCAGCATGTACTGCAGGCGCACCACGCGCAGTTTGGTCAGACCGGCATTGAGCTGGGTGATATCGCTCATCCAGTTGCTGCGGTCGATCAGGCCACCGAGGCTGGTCCAGCCTGTCAGGGCCAGCACGCAGGTCAGGGCCAGCACCAGGCCGAAGCCCAGGCCTAATTTCATGTTCACGCTGATGTTGCCGAACCAGCTATTCATCAAAAATCCTCCAGAAACGTTGGGTTTCTTGTCGTCAGTTAGGCTGGAAGATTGTTGTTTTTTTGAGCCAGCAAGGGTGTTAGCAGGTTTGTATCGGCCGCATTTCCCAGAGCTGAAAGGATTTTGTCCTACGGAATTTGTAACATCGGATCCCAAGACTTTTTTCACATGGGTTTCACTGGCTGCCTACGCCCGCCTCTGTACCTTCGCCGCATCGAATGAACCCGTGATGCAGAGTGGCGAGGCGGTTTTTGTGGAATTGAGACTGAGTCTGTTCGGCGTCAAACGCTCGATCGATCTGAGCTTTTTGGCGCGTTTTCGCAACACTTGGGTGGTGTTGGCGGCATCGGTATTGGTTATGCCACTGACCCTGTGGTTGCTGGCGCCGGCGGCGGTGCCGGACCTGGCCCACGGCAACGTGGCGGGTGCGCAAGCGTTGGCGACGGGCTGGGCCAAGGGCGAGATGATCGTGCTGGTGCGTCACGTCGAGCGCTGCGATCACTCTAAAGCTGCCTGCCTGAGTGGCAACGACGGCATCACCGATCGCTCACGCAGTGTCGCGGTGGCGGTCGGTGCAAGGTTCGAACAACTGGGTCTGAACAACGCCGACATCTATAACAGCCCATCGATGCGCACGGTGCAGACCGCCGGTTACATGTTCAACCATGCCGCCAGCGGTGACGATTGGTTGATCAACTGCCGTGGTCGCATGTTGCAGGATGCGCTGGCCCACAAGCTGCCCGGTCGCAATCTGGTCCTGGTGACCCACAGCGAATGCATGGCGCAAATCGAGAAAGACCTCAAAGTGCCGACCTCGGACATGGGTTATGGCTCGTCATTGTTTGTTTCCGCTGCCAGCCCGGCGGCTCCCAAGATGCTCGGCTTTATTGAAGCCTCCGACTGGCGCACGGTGAATACCCGATGAAATCCCGCTTCTACGCTTACAACTTTGGTATTCCGTTGGCCTGTGCGGCGCTGGTGTTCCTGATGTTCGACATGACCAAGATCGACATCGCCTTCAGCAACCTGCTGTTCGATCCGCTGACGCAGACCTTCCCACTCGACAAAATCCACTTCTTCGAAAAGCTCACGCATAAATGGGCGCGGATCATTCCCAACTGGACGGCAGAAATCGCCCTGATCGGCGCGCTGTTATCGCTGGTCTGGCCATTGGTCAATCCGCAGAAACGTCCGCGACTCGGTGCAATGCTGGAGCGCAGCAAAGTCGCGCCAGTGCTGCGATTTGCCGCTGATCATCGTAGGGATTTTCTGTTTGTGGTGGTCGCATTTGCGGTCTGCACCGGGGTGATTCATTTCCTCAAATCCCACACCAGCGTTTACTGCCCGATCGAGACCACGTTGTACGGCGGCAAAATGGCTCACGTTGAGTGGTACAGCAATTTTCAACTGTTCCATGAAGCCGGGAGTGGCCGGTGCTGGCCGGGTGGTCATGCGTCGGGCGGCTTCACCATGCTGGCGCTGTATTTCGTGGCGCGACGTTATCAATGGCGTTTTTCCAGTGCCATCTTGTGGGGCTCGCTGTTGCTGGGGTTCGTTTATGGCACTACTCGCGTCCTGCAAGGCTGGCACTACATGTCCCACACGTTCTGGGCCGGAATCTTCGTGTGGCTGGCGTGTTTACTGACGGCGTTGGCCTTCTACGGACGCGCGCGGCTGGATGTGCCGGTGCTGGGCAAGCGCGCACAGAAAGCTTTCAGTGCGCAGCCTGAGGTCTCTCTCTGAACCCGTTCAGATGAAATGAAAACCCGCCATCACGGCGGGTTTTTTATGGGCCTGCGCAGGTCTCAATAGCCGACGAAGTAATACGCCTGTCGTCCGACCATCATGGTCTTGAGCACTTTCAGTGGGGCGGCGGGTTCGCTGTCGCCAGCCATCACCACGACATGGGATGGCGAGGCCGCGAGGAAATCTCGCAACTGCACTTCGGTATCCAGGCCTTTGAGCACTTGCTGGGTATAGAAGACCGTAGCGCCACCGACCCGCTCATTGGCCTGAAACAGCGCGACTTGATGCCCAGCGGTTTGCAGCGTCTGAATTTCAGCGCTCAACGGCAGGAACGAAAGCTTTTTGTCGGCGTGGGGCAGTGCCCACTGCGCGGCGGCGAGGTAACTGCCGATCACCAGCGTGAGCACACCGACTGCCAGTATCTGACGATGCCGGGCGATTCGGCCTACGAATCCATTACCGGATTCGTACTGCTTCAATCGCTCAAACAGCACCCCTGCATACTCCGCAGCGATCACCGCGGCGGCCGGTGTCATCGACATCAGATACACCGTGCGTTTGCTCGACGCCAACGTCAGCATGATGAATTGCGCCACGATCCACAGGCTGAAAAACAGCAGGTAACGGTCGGCCTTCAATTGTTTGCGGAAATGCCAGAGCCCCAGGTACACCAGAATATTCCACGGCAGGAAGGCTTCCGGCAGTTTGGCCAGGTAGTAATAGAACGGTTCATAGTGCCCGGCTTCGACGAACGAACCGCTGAAGCGCCCGACGCTGTTGGTCAGCAGCACCTCTTTGACGGCCTGCGCACCGCCGTGCTGGAAGAGGATGACGAGCCAGATCAGCAGCGGAATCAAACCGACCAGTGTCAGTAAACCCGGGCGCAGCCAGTCGGCGATTTTCAGGCGCTTGTCCATCAGGCTGTCGGCCAGCAGATAGGCGAAAATCACCACGCCCGGCATGGCCAGCCCCAGCACACCCTTGCTCAATGTAGCGATGGCGATCCCAACGACAAACAACAGCGAGTTGCCCGCGGTCGACGCCCGTTGCGCCTGGAAAAAGGCCAGCAGCGCGGTGGTCACGCCGAGGGCGAGCAACGCGTCCTCACCGACCCCGCGCACGTTGCTCCAGTAACTGGCCATGGTCGCGAGCAGAATGCCTGCGGTCCAGGCAATCATTTTCGGCCGCTCGAAACGCCGCAACATGCCGTACAGCAGCATCACGCTGAGCAAGCCCGCCACCGCCGACGCCAGCCGCACGGCCCACGGTGAAACGCCGAACACACGCATGGCGCCAGCATCCAGCCACAGGCTTAACGGTGGTTTTTCCAGAAACGGTTCACCAAACAGACGAGGTGTCACCCAGTCGTCGTCCAAATGCATCTCCATGGCGATGCCAGCCACGCGGGCCTCGGTGGAGCCTTGCAATTGATGGCCGCCCAATGCGAAGAAAAACAGCAGGGCGGCAAGCAGAAACAGCGAAGTGACGGCACGCGACATGGGGTTCAGGCAACCGGGAGGGGCGGGAGGCCTGAGCATACGTCGGCAATCCTGAACAAATTGTGAAGCTAGGCCAGTTGTCGTGACCAACGCTTCTCCGGCGTTTCGAACAGCGGATTGACCAGCGCCGTCAGCACATGATCCTGCCAGCGCCCGGCAATGTTCAGATACGCCTTGGCGTAACCCTCGCGCTCGAAGCCCAGACGCTCAAGCAAGCGCTCACTGCGCTCGTTGCCGGGAATGTAGTTGGCCATGATCCGATGCAGGTTCTGTGTGTCGAACATGTAACCGATACCCGCCTCCAGCGCTTCCTGCATCAGGCCCTGACCCTGTTGGGCCTCATCGATGTGATAGCCCAGATAACACGCCTGAAAGGCACCGCGAATAATGCCGCTGAAGTTGCACGCGCCGATCATCTGCTGGCCATCCGGCGTCAACAGCGCAAAATGCATGGCCAGCCCGGCCTCGAATACGCTGGCCTGTATTTCAAGGCGCCGGCGAATCTGCTCGGTGGAAAAATATTCAGTGGTGCGGATCGGAGACCATGGCGCGAGGTGGCGCTGGTTGCGTCGGTAGAACTCGCTTTCCAGCTCGGCCTGCTCCGGTGAAAGTATCGCGAGCGTCAGGCGTTGGCAGGGCAGGGTCAACAGCGGCATCGGGCGCTCCGGGGTTTGGGATCTTCCGGCAGAGTCGCGCAATCAGCGGGGTCACGGCAAGTCGTGGCGAGGAAGGGGCTTTATTTCAGGCAAAAAAAAGCCCGCAGGAGCGCGGGCGAACCGTAGTTTCTTGAATGAGCGAGCGGACTGTACAAGGGTTGGCCGCGCAGCTGCAGTGAAGAAAAATTCATCTCGATGGGCGGCCCCAATGCAGTCCGATGCGCAACCGAACGCTGGATTTTCGCCCGTCAATGGCGGGTTTCAGGCCCGGTAGTGTTCTGTGGTTTCTGCGGATCAAGATTGTCCCGTGCCCGACAAATCAGGATCTCGGCCAGTGCGCTCAGTTGCTTCATCGCCACCGCCACATGGCGCTTGGAGCCGTCGAACTCATCGGCAAAGTTTGCGCTGATGGCCGCGAGGGAATCGAGGATCTCGCTGGCGTGGGTGAGCAGGGTCAGGGTGTCGACATCGTCGCGCACCCTGATGAGTTGATTGAGCGGGATGCTACGGCGCCGTTTGTGCGCTTCGCTGTGTGCGCTGTTATTCGATTGCGGTTGGGTGCTGGACGTTGGCGCGTCGGACGGTGCCGGGCCAACCAGCGAAAGACGGGGGATTTTCTTCATGACGTAGCTCCGTGGAGTGAACATTCACTGCAATTGCGGCTGCCAAACCGTCCGCTGGATGGCAGTGGTCGTGGAGCGTAACGCCCTGAGGAACTGTGCACCAGTTCATCAAAGTCGACGCGTGTTGCAGGAATTTTCCTAGGACGTTCGATGTGGGAAGGCGGGCGTGGCGATAAAACCAAACGGCAGTCGCGGTGATCACGGATAGTCCTTTCAAGACGTGTGGTCCGGACGGGAACTCAATCCTCCGCCACCTTATCTTCGCGCAGAACCCACCCGGCCTCGCCCGTCACCAACGTGTATTGAACCTGGCGCATCTTCCCCGTGCGGCCTGCGCCTGCGTCAGTGCTGTCATATATCGGGAAGCGCTGCACCAAGGCGTTTTCCACCACCGCAAACGAATCCTCGCCCTGATAGCCCTCGGCGATGTTTGGATTGTCGCTGACCGGGCGCAGGTAGATTTCGCTCAGGGATTTCTTGTTGTTGGCTGAATAGGCAATCAGCTCGCCCGGCATGCCGCGTCCTGGAATGCGGGTGAAAACGTAGATTTCGGGCGAGCCGTCGTTGTTCAGGTCGCCAATCTCGGCGCGGACGATATCGCCCTTGAGCGGCCGGGTAATCGCGCTGTTGTCGATTTCCAGGCCTTTGGGTTCAATGCGCAAAACGGGTTGGCCATCGGCCTGTTCACGGCTGACGTGAAAGCGGATGCCCTGCAATTCCAATGTCTGCTCGAACGGTTTCGTCCCGTCCGCCGCATCAGCAGTGGCGAGCCTCAGAGACAACGCATAGTTGGCGACTTCGTTGCGCCGTGCCGCATTGCGCATGAGGTATACCTGAACGGTGTACTCGCCATCGGAAGGTAAGGTGCCGGAAAAGTGATTGCCCATGATCGAGCCGTTGAACAGTGCGTAATCCGCGCCCTTGGCAGTAATGTTGAAGTAAGCGGAGGTGTTGGATGGTTTGAAATCGACGGTGAGCATCTGGCCGGTCCTGGCGTTGAATCGGTACTCCGCCGTTTGGTCACCCTTGATCGACTGTTTGCGCTGGACCCTGTCCGCGCTGGTTGTGAAAGCGATCGGTTCGACGCGCACAGCGCCAGCATCTGCTGCGTGGACAGGCAGGGAAATCAGTGCCGCCAGCGTGGCGGCGATCCAGATCTTCATCTTCAACTCCATTCATCTCGATGTTTGCAGCATAGAGGCTGCGTCGAGCCAGCGTCCTGGATTGCGCGGATTAAATGTTGCTGGATTTGAGCGTGTGCTTGAAGGGGCGGCCAGCGTTGGATGTTCGATCCATCAGGAAACCGTTCACATAATTCTCACCTGAGTTCTGCCATGATCATCACCGGCATTCCATCAGCCCGAGCGAGTGATTTCGTCATGAATGTGAGCGTGCTCTACGCGTTGGTTGCGGCAGCATTGTTTGGCGCCAGTACGCCACTCGCCAAGCTGTTGGGGGTACAGATTTCACCGATTCTATTGGCCGGGTTGCTCTATCTGGGCAGCGGGCTGGGTCTGACCGTCCTGCGTTTTGCCCGCGATCGAGGCTGGCAGCGCTCCGGACTCGGCACCGGCGAATGGCCGTGGCTGATCGGAGCCATCGGCTTCGGCGGTGTACTGGCGCCAGTGGCATTGATGTTCGGTTTGACCAGAACATCCGGCGCGAGCGCGTCACTGATGCTCAATCTGGAATCAGTGCTCACGGCACTGCTAGCGTGGGTCGTGTTCAGGGAAAACGCCGATCGGCGAATCGTGATCGGCATGCTCGCCATCGTGGCCGGTGGTGTCGTGTTGTCCTGGCCGCAAGAGGCCGTGTCGGCGCAGGACTGGACAGGCCCGCTGGCCGTCGCGTTCGCCTGCTTTTGCTGGGCCATCGACAACAACCTGACGCGTAAGGTCTCTGCCTCGGATGCACTGTTTATCGCGGGCAGCAAAGGTCTTGTGGCGGGGTTGGTCAACTGCGGCCTCGCCTTGTTCATCGGCAAACATCTGCCCGCAGCCGACTCGCTGGTGCCCATCCTGCTGGTCGGGTTTCTCGGCTACGGCGTCAGCCTGGTGATGTTCGTCCTCGCCCTGCGCGGGCTGGGCAGTGCGCGCACCGGCGCGTACTTTTCCACCGCGCCGTTTCTGGGCGCAGCGATCTCGATTCTGCTACTAGGCGAGTCGGTATCGCTGATGTTCCTGCTCGCAGCAGCGTTGATGGCTGTGGGGGTGTGGATTCACCTGATGGAAAACCATAGTCATGAGCACCAGCACGAACGGCTCGAGCATGAGCATCGCCACATACACGACGAGCATCATCAGCATACGCACGGGTTTGAATGGGATGGTAGGGAGCCGCACAGTCATTCGCATGTGCATGTGCCGATGCGGCATAGCCATGCGCATTTTCCGGATGTGCATCATCGGCATGAGCATTGATGTGTGCGGGGAGGGATTGGTTTTTGGCGGTAGGGGCTGGATGGGACGGCCAGATGCGACAAAGCCCGCACTTGGCGGGCTTTGTCGTTGAGAGTTGGTGGAGCCGGGGGGATTTGAACCCCCGTCCGCCAGTACTCCGCTGTCGGTACTACATGCGTAGCCGTTTCTATTAAGTTAACCCTCAGCGACCCGAAGGGCAGGGTGCTTTGGGCGAGTTGTGTAAGTTTTAGCCGCTTCGTCCACAACGTACTGCACGGCGATTCTGTTCTATATGACAATCATTTTGGGTTTACAGACATCCCCTGATGATTGCTGGACCCGAAGGTACCAGGAGCATTGTCAGCTGCAATTAAGCAGCGAGAGCAACACCGTATTGGTCGTCATTGGCAACTATAAGTAGTTGCAACAGTGGATTTACGACTTCTGTTACCAAGTCGGCATGCACCTAAAGTTTCGCAACCGGCGTCGAATCCTAAACGGCCCCGAACTCATTGCTCAGTACATCTGTTTGAGCAACAAGCCTGCGCAGTGTACGCCAATCAGCCCGTAAGGCCAACCCGAAGGTTGGCCGGGACGCTGATCAGTTGTTGGTGCCGGTGGCTTTGCGCAGTTCTACGATGGTTTGCGAGGTTTCCGCAACACAGTCATCGATCTTGCCCTCGGCCTTGAGCGACTGGGCTCTGGTCACACTGGCTTCAGCGCGCTGGCTCAGTTCTGGGTTCGCAGACAACTGCGCCTTGCCACTTTGAATGGTTTGAATATTCGCATCACACAGGTCAGCAGGCTTGTCCGCGGCGAACGAAGTGGAAGCCATCATCGATGCAGTAACGAACAGACCTAACAGTACAGAACGTTTCATGTGTATCTCCTTGAACCGAGTGGGTCCAGACTTCGCTGGCCGTCAGGACGGGCAACCGTATGGAAGAAAAACCCCGATCAGCCGGGGTTATTCTGTGGACTACAGTCGAACTCAAGGGTTCTATTTTTCTTCAGCAGGCCTTCGCCCGGGTCACGCGATCCACCAGATAGACCAGCCCGTGGTAGTCAATTCCGCCGTGTTGCGTCAGGCCGATCTCACAGGTGCGACTAGTGGAAATCCCCTCGCTGCAATGCTGCACCGCATCCTTTAGCGTGCGCAGCGAGTGGCTGTTCAGCTCCGGCGTGGTGAAGCCTTTGTCGCCGGCAAACCCGCAGCAATGAATGCCTTCCGGGATCACCACGTTATTGCTGCACTTGCGCGCCAGATCGATCAACGCCTGGCTTTCGCCCAGATGTTGCGTGCTGCAGGTCACGTGTACGGCAATCGGTGCGTCTTGCGGAGTGAAGTCCAGTCGATCGAGAAGATGCGTACGGATGAATCGCACCGGGTCGTACAGATCCAGACGGGTTTCTCCTGCGTCCTGCACCAGTCGCAACGTACACGGACTGGTATCGCAATAGATTGGATCAAGTCCGCCGCGACTGGCGTGCAACAGGGCGCTGATCAACTCCTGACGCTTGTGTTCGGCTTGTTCAGCGTAGCCTTTCGAGGCGAAGGGCTGACCGCAGCAGAGGTTGTCCTGATTGTCCGGGAAGACCACCTGGTAACCGGCCTTTTCCAGCAGTCCACGGGTTTTGTCGTAGAGCGACACTTGCTCTTTATCACCCGCCGCCGGACCCATGACTCGCGAGACACACGCTGCGAGATACACCACACGCGGACGTTCGTCTGAGACGCAGGGGCTGAAGCGAATGGCCTTCTCTGGCTGCGGCATCGCATTCGTCCACAACGGCACCTGACCTTTGGACAGTCGCGTAATGGTTGCCGAAAGCTTCGCCAGACGCGGCGCCCCGAGCAGCATCCGCGCACCGTTGGCCACGTGCAGAGTGAAGCGTGCGCCTTGCAGGGTCTTGGCGAAATTTCCTTCGATCCAGTCGGCGGTTTTCTGATGCGTTGCGTGCCTGCCACGAAGCTTTTTCACCAGCTCACCGGTATTGATGCCTACAGGACAGCGTTGCGCGCACAGACCGGTGGCGGCACAGGTTTCGATGCCTTGGTACTCGTAGGCTTTTTCCAGTTCGGTGGTGTCGACGCCTGCGCGTTTCTTCGCCTGAATATCACGCCAGATCACGATGCGCTGACGCGGACTCAAGGTCAGTCCTTTCGACGGGCAGACCGGTTCGCAGAAACCGCACTCGATGCACTTATCGATAATCTCGTCAGCCGCCGGCAGCGGTTTCAGATGCTTGAGGTGGATCTGCGGATCTTCGCTGAGCACTACGTCCGGGTTGAGAATGCCGTTCGGGTCGAGCAGCCGTTTGAGCTGCCACATCAGTTGATAGGCGTCGCTGCCCCATTCCAGTTCCACGAACGGCGCCATGTTGCGGCCGGTGCCGTGTTCGGCTTTCAGCGAGCCTCCGAATTCCACCGCGACCAGTTGCGCGACGTCGTCCATGAACGCTTGATAGCGTGCGACTTCTTCCGGGTTGTTGAAGCCTTGGGTGAAGACGAAGTGCAGATTGCCTTCCAGCGCGTGTCCGAAAAGGATCGCTTCGTCGTAGGCATGTTTGTCGAACAACTCGATCAAGCGATTCACGCCGATGGCCAGTTGTTCGACGGGGAAAGTCACGTCTTCGATGATCACCGTGGTACCGGTTTTGCGCACCGCGCCGACAGCGGGGAAGGTGTCCTTGCGGATGGCCCAGAGCTTGGCATTTTCCACAGGGTCTTCGCTGAAGTCGACCTGCTTTTCCACCGGGAAGCTACTGAGCGACGCCATGATTTGCGCCAGTTGTTCCTGCAACAAAGTAGAAGACGCGGCGCGGGATTCGATGAGCAACGCGCAGGCATTGTTCGACAGCTGCTGTACGAAAGCAGGCATGCCCGGTTTGTCCTGCACCGAACGCAAACTGCGGCGATCCAGCAGTTCTACGGCGGATACCGGTTGGCTCTTCAGTACGGTGACGGCGTTGCAGCAGGTTTCCACATCCGGGAAGACGATCAGCGCCGACGCCTTGTTCGGGTGATCGATCACCGTGTCGTAAGTCACCGCGCTGATGAAACCGAGGGTGCCTTCGGAGCCGACCAGCAAGTGGCTCAAGATATCCACAGGCTCATCGAAATCCACCAAGGCGTTGAGTGACAGGCCGGTGGTATTTTTCAGGCGGTATTTGTGGCGGATTCGTGCAGCCAGTTCGGCGTTGGCGCGGGTCTCGCGGCCCAAAGTCGCCAAGCGTTCGAGCAGATCGCCGTGACTGCTGCGAAACGCTGCAACACTGGCAGCGTCTTCGGTATCGAGTCGCGTGCCATCGGCGAGTACCAGACGAATCCCGGCCAGCGTGTGGTAGGTGTTTTGCGCCGTGCCGCAGCACATGCCGCTGGCGTTGTTTGCAACAATGCCGCCAATTTTACAGGCGTTGATCGACGCCGGATCAGGGCCGATCTTGCGGCCAAACGGTGCGAGCCATGCGTTGGCCTGTGCGCCGATCACACCAGGTTGCAGGCGGATTTGCGTGCCTTGGCCACGAATCTCGCGCGCGTTCCAGTTATCCCCAAGCACGATCAAAACGGAATCGCTGATCGCCTGACCAGAGAGACTGGTGCCCGCTGCACGGAAGGTCACTGGAACATGGTCGCGCTGAGCCAGCTTCAGCAGGGCCACGACTTCGTCCTCCGATTCGACGCGGATTACCAGTTGCGGAATCAGTCGATAAAAACTGGCGTCGGTGCCGAAGGCCAGAGTCGATAACGGATCGTCAAAGCGGCGTTCAGCCGGAATCAGTTGCTGCGCATCACGCAGGAAATTAGCCGGAAGCGTCATTGGTCCTCCAGAATCAGAACCACCAGATCTTTCGGACCGTGGGCGCCGTAGGCCAGCACTTGTTCAATGTCGGCGGTTTTCGACGGGCCGGACACCAGCAACGCGTTGGTCGGCATGCCTTGCGCCCATTCGAATTCCTGCTGCACTTGATAGAAGTTGTCGCGGATTTCACTGGCCTTTAGCAGGGCAAAATGCACCGGTGGCACCAGACTCATCAAACGCGGTTCTTCGCGGGTTGGCCACATGATCAGGCTGCCGGTAGCGGCGATCGCACCAAGGGTGCCGGTGAGACTCGCCGGAGTGTCGTTGAACAGCTCGGCTTTCCACTCTTCCATCGGCCGGTCGTAGGATTTCAGTGCTGGCAGATCAGGATTGTTCGCCCAGTGCTGTGTGATTTTCTGCCCGTGCGCGGTAGTCGGTGCAATCAACAGGCTCGGCAACTGACGGTCGCGCAGTAATTGCGCAAGCAACGCCGGCCATGCTTCGCCCGAGGTCAGGTGGATTTCGGTGTGCACTGCTTCCATCAATTTGCGCAGTTGCGGAATGCGTTGTTCGGCGCTGTAGGTGTAAGGCTGCGTCACTAGATCGACGTCGAAGTCGTCGGCAATAGGTGTGGTCCCCGTCAGACTTTTCCGCAGTTTGCCGAGGATATTTTGCTTGGCGCTCATCAGCGGTCTCCCTGTTTGGCCAGATGCTCGCGGGCCATGTCGTGCAGTGAGCGAGCGGCAGGTTTCGGCGCGCTGTGGTTTTGCGTCCACGGGCCGACGTTACTCGGGGTCAGGGCACGCAGGCGCGTGGCGAAGAAACCGAACAATCGATACAGCGTTGGAGAGCTGTTGAGCCTGGCCCAGGCGTTCCAGATGAAGCGTTCTTTGCGCGAATATTTGCTGCCCTGACCGCGCATCACTTGATTCGGGCTGTCCGGGGCTTTGACGTTTTCTTCGCGCAGGCGACGCAGGATCGCCGGAATCGGAATTTTTACCGGGCAGACTTCACCGCAGGCACCGCACAGCGAAGAGGCACTCGGGTGATCCGGAACCTTGGCCAAGCCAACCATGTGCGGGGTGATGATTTTGCCGATCGGCCCGGGATACACCTCGCCATAGGTGTGACCACCGACGCGGGTGTAGACCGGGCAATGGTTCATGCAGGCGCCGCAGCGGATGCAGTTCAACGTCTGGCGTAATTCACTGTCGGCGAAAGCCTGGCTGCGACCGTTGTCGAGCAGTACCAGATGCACTTCCTGCGGGCCGTCGAGTTCGTGTGCCTTGCGCGGGCCGGAGATCATGTTGACGTAAGTGGTGATCGGAATACCCAGCGCCGAACGTGTCAGCAATGACAGCAACGGCACCACGTCGCGCAGGTTTTCCACAACCTTTTCGATGCCGGTGACGGCGATGTGCACTGGTGGCACGGTGGTGGTCATGCGCCCGTTGCCTTCGTTTTCCACCAGCAGCAGGGTGCCGGTTTCGGCCACGGCGAAGTTGACGCCGGAGACGCCGATGTCCGCTTCGAAGAATTTCTGCCGCAGGACTCTGCGACCGATCTGAATGAGTTGGTCAACGTCCTTGGTGTATTCCACGCCAAGTTTGTCGTGGAACAAGGACGCGACCTGACCGGCATTCTTGTGGATCGCCGGCATAATGATGTGTGAAGGCTTCTCGTGGTCGAGCTGGACGATGTACTCCCCCATGTCGGACTCCAGACATTCAATGTCCCGAGCCTCGAGGAAATGGTTCATCTCCATCTCTTCGCTGACCATCGATTTGCCCTTGATCACTTGCCGCGCCTCGTGAGCGCGGATGATCGATAAGACGATGCCATTGGCCTCGTCCACCGTTTCCGCCCAGTGCACTGTCACACCGTTGCGGGTCAGGTTCTGTTCCAGTTGCTCGAGCAGCTCGGGCAACTTGGAGAGCGCGCGGGCCTTGATCGAATTGCCCAGTGCGCGCAAATGTTCTCTTTCATGGGGGTCACTGAAAGCGGCTGCCCGCTTGACCATCAGTGAGTCCATGGCAGTGCGGAAGTTGTTCCGCAGCTGCTGATCACCCAAGGCATTGTGTGCCCGGGTGCGGAAATCTTCTTCTACGGCGACCGTAGGGATAATCGCGGAAGTGCTCATTGCGCACCTCCGGTTCGTTGCCACAAGAAGCTGGCGAGATGTTGCCCGCGTAGCGCTTCTTTTTGTTTCTCCAATGCGCCGTTGATGTTCATCAAACAGCCACAGTCGGCGCTCAACACCCTGTGCGCGCCGGAATCCTTCAACGCTTTGGTCTTGTCAGCCACCATCGCGCCGGAAATGTCTGGCATACGGACGCTGAATGTCCCACCGAAGCCACAGCATTCGCTTTCGTGGTCGTGGTTGACCCGTTCCACGTTGCTCAACTGCGCCAACAACTCGCGACCGTGCAGGTGGGTGTTCATTTCGCGACGTGCCGAACACGAAGTGTGCAGCGCGACTTTGACCGGTTCGCCGCTGTCCTTGAGCTGCACCTTGCAGACGAACAGCAGAAATTCGGCCAGTTCATAGGTGCGGGCCGCGAGGGCCTGAACCTGTTTTAACGTCTCCGGCTCGTCCTTGAACAAGTCGGCGTAATGCTCGCGCAGCATGCCGGCGCAGGAACCCGACGGCACCACCACCGGATAATCTCCGGCAAACAGCGCCAGTTGCGAGCGCGCTACCGTCCGTGCCTGCTCGGTGTAACCCGAGGTGTAGGCCGGCTGGCCGCAGCAACTCTGCCCTTGCGGATACTCGACCCGGATCCCTTCACGCTCCAGCAAGTGGATCGCGTCCATCCCGGCTTCGGGGTAGAACAGGTCGACCACGCACGTGCCAAACAGGTAGACCCGCGACGGTTTCTCGCTGGGATATTGCCGAGGTTCGGGCAGTGGCGGTGCCACGCGGGGCGCGTTTGGCACGGCGTTATAAAAAAGCTCGCTCATCAGGCGTGTCTCCGGGTGGTCCCGGTTATCCGTCCGCTGAGGCTGCTGAATATAGAGAGCGTTGCTTTCAGCAGCCTTACAGACCGGGTTGTGAATTGCTGACGCCGGCATCACGAACCGGCGTCGGTTTTTTCTGTGTTTCTTGTAGGTTTAGTGCACTAGCATGCCGGTGAACCAGTAAGCCTGAGCCAAGGTGATCAGACCGACAATCGTTGCAAAGAATAGGCTGTGCTTGAGGGTGAAGCGGAACAGATCCGATTCCTTGCCCACCAGCCCGGTCGCGGCGCAGGCCACGGCGATCGATTGTGGCGAGATCATCTTGCCGGTCACGCCGCCGCTGGTGTTCGCCGCCACCAGCAGGGTGTCGTTGACGCCGATCTGGTGTGCGGTGGTCGCTTGCAGCGAACTGAACAGGGCGTTGGACGAGGTATCCGAGCCGGTGAGGAACACGCCGAGCCAGCCCAGGAACGGCGAGAAGAACGGGAATGCCGCGCCGGTTCCGGCCAATACCAGGGCCATGGTCGAAGACATGCCGGAGTAGTTGGTGACGAAGGCGAACGCCAGCACCATGCCGATCGACAGGATTGGCCAGCGCAGTTCGTAGAAGGTTTCTTTCAAAGTGGTAAGACCAGTTTTGAAATTGATCTTCAGTACCAGCATCGAGATCAGCGCGGAGAAGAAAATCGCCGTGCCGGTCGCGGAAATCGGATCGAGTTTGAACACCGCGGGTATTGCTGTTGGAGCAGCCACGATCGGTGCGGTTTTGATCACCAGTTGGTCAAGATGCGGGATCGCGAAGTTGAACACCCAGCTGTACATCGAGCCGCCGGCGGCGAACATCGCTTTGAAAGGTTTCAGCGTCCAGATGGTCACCAGCACAGTGAGAATCAGGAACGGCGACCAGGCTTTGAAAATTTCTCCGAGGCTGTAAGGCGACGCCACGGTAGTGCGCTTCTGGCCGAAACCGCCGACGCTGGCGGTCACCACCGAGGCGGAAACGGCACCGGCGATGTGTTGGCCGGCGGCGCGTTTCGGCTGCCAGACTTTCAGGAACAGGGTCAGGGAAATCAGGCTGGCCAGTGCCGAAGTGATGTCTGGCAGCTCTGGGCCGATGAAGTTGGACGTGAAGTACTGAGTGACGGCGAAGCTCAGGCCCGCGACCAATGCAGCCGGCCAGGTTTCACGCACGCCGCGCAGGCCGTCCATCATGAATACCAGCCAGAACGGCACGAACAGCGACAGCAGCGGCAGTTGGCGACCGGTCATGGCGCCGATCTTGAACGCGTCGATGCCGGTGACTTGGCCGGCAACAATGATTGGAATCCCCAAGGCGCCAAACGCCACCGGCGCGGTGTTGGCGATCAGGCACAGGCCGGCGGCGTACAGCGGGTTGAAGCCCAGGCCGACCAGCAGCGCGGCAGTAATCGCCACGGGCGCGCCGAAACCGGCGGCACCTTCCAGGAACGCACCGAAGCAGAAACCGATCAGCAGCACTTGCAGGCGCTGGTCGTCAGTAATCGATAACACCGAACTGCGAATGACCTCGAACTGACCACTTTTCACTGTCAGTTTGTAGAGGAATACCGCTGCGACAATGATCCAGGCAATCGGCCACAGACCGTAGGCAAAGCCATACCCGGCGGCGGCAAAGGCCATGTCGACCGGCATTTGGAACGCGAAGATCGCTACGGCAATCGACAGGGCGAGGGTGATGCTCCCGGCCACGTGGCCTTTGAGGCGGAACACCGCCAGCGCGAGGAAAAAGAAAACGATGGGAATGACGGCCGCAAGTGCGGACACGCCGAGACTGCCGAGCGGGCTGTAGAGCTGTTGCCAGGTTTGCATATGGGGTGGCCCCTAATTGTTGTTGGTCAGGCACTGTCAGCGTTCTTGGATAATTGGTAATACCAATTTACAATCGCTGTTGGCTAGGGTAAAAGCCTTGATGGCGGTGTGTCAATTTGCCGCCCTAAAACTTTTGTCGAACAAGCGGTGCAGATCGCATCTGATCCGGTTTCGGCAACTGGCGTCTGGTAGGTGTCGAGAAGGCGCCGATAGGCCAGAATAGAGAGCCCGGCGAGCGGTCGGGATCGTGGAGAAATGAGTTATGGGGTTTGATCAGATACGTCAGCGCCGTTTGTCTGACGATATTGTCGAGCGACTTGAGGGGATGATCCTTGAGGGCACGCTGAAGTCCGGCGAACGGCTGCCGGCGGAGCGCACGCTGGCCGAACAATTTGGCGTATCACGGCCATCTCTGCGTGAAGCGATTCAGAAACTGGCGGCGAAAGGGCTGCTGGTCAGTCGCCAGGGCGGCGGCAATTATGTAGTGGAAAGCCTCGGGTCGACGTTCAGCGATCCGCTGTTGCAACTGCTTGAAAGCAACCCCGAAGCACAGCGTGATTTGCTCGAGTTTCGGCACACTCTGGAGGCATCGTGCGCCTATTACGCGGCATTGCGCGCAACTGATGTTGATCGTGAAAGGCTCACCGCAGCCTTCGAAGAGTTGCAGGATTGCTACTCGCGCCACGATGAAGTCAGCCGGGCGGAGGAGGGCGCGGCGGATGCGAAATTTCATCTGGCGATTGCCGAAGCCAGTCATAACGCGGTGTTGCTGCACACTATTCGCGGGCTGTTCGATCTGCTCAAGCGCAACGTGGTCACCAACATCGGCGGCATGTACAAGCAGCGCACGGAAACCCGCGACATGCTGATCACTCAACATCGGGAATTGTATCTGGCGATTATTGAAGGTCGCGCGGAGCAGGCGCGGGAAGTCTCCAGTCGACATATTTTGTATGTGCAGGAAGTGCTGGAAGAGGTGCGGCAGGAGGTTCAGCGCATGGCTCGGGCAGAGCGGCGCAAGGGAATGTGATTCTTTAAAGCAAAAGATCGCAGCCTGCGGCAACTCCTACAGGGAAATGCGAATCCCAGTGTAGGAGCTGCCGAAGGCTCGGGCCGCGATCGGACGATCTTTGCTTTCAAGGTCGGAAGATCAGTCTTCCTTGCCCTTATTGCGCACCGCACGCTGCAGTTCACGACCGGCATCGCGCTCGCGCTCGGTATCACGCTTGTCGTATTCCTTCTTGCCCTTGCCCAGAGCAATTTCGCACTTGACCATGTGCTTGCTCCAGTACCAGGACAGGCAGACGCAGGCGTAACCCTTTTGCTGCACGGCGGCAGCGAGCTTTTCCAGCTCGCGGCGGTTGAGCAGCAATTTGCGTGTGCGCACCGGGTCGGCGATGACGTGGGTGCTTGCGGTCATCAGAGGCGTGATGTGGCTGCCGAGCAACCACGCTTCGCCATCCTTGAGCAGCACATAGCTGTCGACCAGCTGTAGCTTGCTTGCCCGCAGACTTTTTACTTCCCAGCCGGCCAGGACCAGACCAGCCTCGAACTTATGTTCGATGAAGTAATCGTGTCGCGCCTTTTTGTTCTGCGCGATGGTCCCTGTTGGGTGTTTCTTCTGTTTAGCCATAGGGGCGGCATTATATGGAGATAAACGGCTGTCGGCTACGGTGATGCTGCGTGCTTGAGCAGGTTGAGTGAATCCCGGACAATGCGGCCTCTTTTTCTAACGCTTGGGCGTGATAAACGATGTCGACAGACAAGGTTTCTGTCCACGGCAGTTGGGCTAGCCGCTGGGTTTTCATACTCGCCGCGACCGGTTCGGCCGTGGGACTGGGTAGCATCTGGAAGTTCCCCTACATGGTCGGGGTCTACGGCGGCGGCGCCTTTGTGCTGATGTTTCTGGCGTGCATCGCGCTGATCGGCATCCCGGTCATGCTCGCTGAAACCCTGATCGGCCGGCGCGCCCGGCAAAGTCCGGCGAACGCCTTGAAGGTGCTGGCGCTGGAAGCCGGGCACTCGGGCAAGTGGTCGTGGGGGGCATTTGCCGGGATGATCACGGCATTGCTGATCCTGTCTTTCTACAGTGTGGTCGGCGGCTGGTCGCTGGACTACATCGTCGACATGGGTCGCGGCGACTTTCAGGGCGCCACGGCCGATCAGGTCGGTGCTTATTTCGGTAACGTCATCTCCAATCCATGGCGCCTGACACTTTGGCACACGATTTTCATGCTGCTGTCGGCCTTCGTCATCGCCAAAGGCGTGGTCGCCGGGCTTGAGCGCAGCCTGCGCATCATGATGCCGCTGCTGTTCGTGATGATTCTGGTGTTGCTGGGTTACAGCATGACCACCGGGCATTTCATGGAAGGCGTGCATTTCATGTTCGATTTCCACCCGGAAAAAGTCCTCGACGGCTTGTTACCAGCGATGGGGCACGCGTTCTTCTCGCTGAGCGTCGGTGTCGGTTCGATCATGATCTACGGCGCTTACATGCCGAAGAGTTCGTCGTTGTCCGGCACGGTTGTCGGTGTGGCCCTGCTCGATACCTTTGTTTCGCTGGTCGCCGGTTTGGCTCTGTTCCCGATTGTGTTTGCCGGCGGCCTGAACCCTAGCGAAGGGCCTGGCTTGATGTTCGTCAGCCTGCCATTTGCCTTTGGTAACGTGGCTTTCGGGCAACTGATGGGCGTGGTGTTCTTTGTGCTGGTGGCGATTGCGGCCTGGAGTTCGGCGATTTCGCTTCTGGAGCCGATGGTTGCCTATTTGGTTGAGCGCACGAAAGTCAGTCGCGCGTGGGTGACTTTCTGGCTGGCGTTCATCTGCTGGTTCGTCGGTCTGGGCACGGTGTTCTCCTTTAATATCTGGAAGGAAGCCAAATTTTTCGTGAACGAAGGCGGGATGTTCCACCTCTACCAATGGGGTGCGCAGAGCGGTCTGGACTTCTTTGGCGTGATCGATTTCTTCACCTCGCGGATCATGTTGCCGCTCGGTGGCCTGTGTTTTGTGCTGTTTGCCGGATGGGTGATGGGGCGTGAAGCGGTACGCGACGAGTTGTCGATCCGCAATCCGGCACTGTTCGCCCTGTCTTTGTTTTTGATGCGCTACGTGGCGCCCATCGGCATTCTTGTAGTGTTTGCCGCTCAGCTCTGGAAGTAACGCTCACATGACGACACATATTCAACGATCGGCATTACTGCCGTACCCGGCGCAATTCCTCTACGACCTGGTCAACGACGTGGCGCGTTACCCGGAATTTTTGCCGTGGTGCTCTGCCGCTGAAGTGCTGGAAAGTTCGCCGGAGCATATGCGCGCCAGCGTTGGCGTGGCCAAGGGCGGTCTCAGCCAGCATTTCGTGACGCGTAATACGCTGGTGCCGGGGCAGTCGATCGAGATGAACCTGGAAGAAGGTCCGTTCAATCAATTGCACGGCGTCTGGGTGTTCAAGGCCTTGAATGAGAAGGCCTGCAAGATCAGTCTGGATCTTTCGTTCGATTACGCCGGGCCACTGGTACGCGCGACGTTGGGGCCGCTGTTCAATCAGGCTGCCAACACGCTGGTGGACGCGTTCTGTCAGCGCGCCAAGCAGATGCATGGTTGAGCCGGTGATTGAGATAGAGGTCGTTTACGCCGCCGTGGACCGTCAGGTTTTACGCACTGTCAGCGTGAAAGAGGGCGCGACGGTTCGCGCTGCGGTTCTGGCGTCAGGTATCGGTAGCGAATTCCCTGAGCTGAATCTGGCGGAGTGCCCGTTGGGTATCTTCGGCAAAGTAGTGGCTGATCCGGATACGCGGGTAATTCAGGCGGAAGATCGCATCGAGATTTACCGCCCATTGCTTGCCGACCCCAAAGAAGTTCGACGTTTGCGTGCTGCCAAGGCTGCGGAAGCCAAGGCTCGAAACGCGTAAAAAGACAAATTGCAGGCAATAAAAAACCCGGAATTTCCGGGTTTTTTATTGCGTCGCAAATTATTGCGGCGAGGTGTCCAGCGGCTCTGGTGTTGGAACCGGAACGGTTTCTACCCCATCGACGTCCTTCTGGATCTGATCCAGCAAGGAACCTGGCTTGACCGGTTTTTCCGGTGTTGGCTTCTCGGCGTTTTCAGCAGGAGCGGTCACCGTAGTGCCACTGTCCTTGCCGAGAATGGCTTCGTCACGGCTTACGCCCGGCATAAAGTCACCGGACAGGCTGACAAGCTGGTCGTTTGAGTTGAAAATAACGCTGATGCGTTCCTGTTGGCGTTCACCGCCACCCGGTTGCAGGCTGTACAGATAATCCCAGCGATCGGCATGGAACGTGTCGACAAGCAGAGGGTTACCCATGATAAACCGTACTTGCGGCCGGGTCATTCCCGGGCGTAACTGGTCTATCATGTCCTGCGTGACGACATTGCCCTGCTGGATGTCGATTTTGTAAACCCCGGGGAATGAACAACCGGCGAGTGCGAGCAGTCCCACAAAGGTGAAACTGGTTAGCAAGAGCTTGGTGTTTTGCATCGGTGGGCGACTTCCACTATCTTGGCTGGGACAACGTAAACGCCGATCATACCCGCATTAAGAGAAGCTGCGAAGCAGCATCGCGAGAAAGCTGACCATGGTTGAAAATAGCGAACTACGCAAAGCCGGCCTTAAAGTGACCCTGCCACGGGTCAAGATCCTGCAAATGCTCGACTCTACAGAGCAGCGTCACATGAGCGCCGAGGACGTCTACAAGGCGTTGATGGAAGCTGGCGAGGACGTCGGTCTGGCCACGGTTTACCGTGTTCTGACCCAGTTCGAAGCGGCTGGCCTCGTGGTCCGTCACAACTTCGACGGCGGCCACGCGGTTTTTGAGTTGGCCGACAGTGGTCACCACGACCACATGGTTAACGTGGAAACCGGTGAGGTTGTCGAATTCGTCAGCCCGGAAATCGAAAAGCTCCAGAAGGCAATTGCCGAGGAGCACGGTGTCGAGTTGGTGGATCACAATCTGGTGCTGTACATCCGCAAGAAAAAGTAAGCATGTCGCGCGAATTTCACATTCGCGAAACGAACGAAGGCGACCCAAGGGTCGCCTTCGTGCTTTCTGTCGTTTCTAAACCTTGGCGGTAACGACCATTTTTTTCGCGTGAGCCAAGGACTCTTTGGTCAGATCGATGCCGCCGAGCATGCGCGCCACTTCTTCTATACGGTCGTTCTTGCTCAGTTTGGAGACGGCGGTGTGCGTTGCCTCTTCACCGCGCACCTTGTGCACGAACAGATGCTGATGACCCTGCGCTGCTACTTGTGGCAAGTGCGTCACGGTCAATACCTGGCCGCGATCGCCGAGACGGCGCAACAGTTGGCCGACAATTTCAGCCGTCGGGCCGCCGATGCCGACGTCCACTTCGTCGAACACCAGTGTCGGAACGCGGGAGGTCTGTGCGGTGATCACCTGAATTGCCAGGCTGATCCGTGACAGCTCACCACCGGAAGCGACTTTTGCCAGTGCCTTCAGCGGCTGGCCCGGGTTGGCGCTGACCAGCAATTCGACCTGTTCCAGCCCGTTGGGCAGCAACTCATCGCTGCTGTTAGCCTTCAATTCGATAGTGAATCGGCCGCCAGGCATGCCCAGTCGCTGAATCTCCTGCTCAACCGCGCTGGCGAGACTGCCGGCAGCCTGATGCCGCAAATCGCTCAGTTCCCGTGCCTTCTCTTGATAGTGGCGGGCATAGGAGGCCAGCTCTTCACCGAGGCGCTCGATGGATTCATCATTGGCGTTGAGGGTTTCGATTTCATCCAGCAACTTCTGCTGCATCTCACCCACTTCGGTCGGCTGGATCCGGTGCTTGCGCGCCAGGGTGTAGATCGCGTCGAGGCGTTCTTCCAGATACTGCAGGCGTGCCGGATCGGCATCGAAGTTATCGAGGAAGCGATTGAGTTCGCCAACGGCCTCTTCGACCTGGATCTGCGCACTGGTCAGCAGGCTGCTGGCTTCGCCCAGTGCGCCGACGGAGTTATTCACGCTCGACAGGCGGTTGAGGCTGGCGGTCAGTGCATTCAATACATTGCCAGAATCGCTTTCGCTGCATTGCTCGACCACTTGCCGGCAAATGCCCAGCAGCGTCTCGGCATTGGTCAGGTTTTTGTGTTCCTGCTCCAGTTGCTCCAGTTCGTTATCACCGAGACCGAGGTTTTCCAGCTCTTCGAGCTGATAGCTCAGCAATTGATGGCGCGCGCGTTGTTCGTCGCCGGAATTGGAGAGGCGTTCCAGTTCCTGGCGAGTCTGTCGCCAGCGCTGGGCGGCGAGCTGAACCTGGCGCGCCAGGTCGGTAGCGCCGGCGTACTCGTCCAACAGGCGACGATGGGTATCGGTTTTCAGCAGGGACTGGTGTTCATGCTGGCTGTGGATATCGATCAACAACTCGCCCAGCGACTTGAGGTCGCCGAGTGGGCAAGGGGTGCCGTTGATGTAGCCACGCGAACGACCCTCCGACGTGATCACCCGGCGCAGAATGCACGGGCCATCCGTTTCCAGGTCGCGCTCGGCCAGCCATGCGCTGGCTTCAGGGATGTCCGCCAGATCGAAGGTCGCGAGGATGTCGGCCTTGTCGGCGCCGGGGCGAACCACGCCGCTGTCGGCACGATCACCTAGAGTCAGGCCCAGCGCGTCGAGCATGATCGACTTGCCGGCGCCGGTTTCACCCGTGATCACGCTCATCCCGCGATCGAGTTCGAGATCGAGATGTTCAACGATGGCGTAGTTATGTACGGACAGGTGCACCAGCATAAAGGCCGCTCCCAAGCTTTAGATCTGGTTATTTATACAGTGTTTTGTTTCAGGCTGACAATGCCCGCCCTTAGCTCGATTTGCTTGAAGGTCAAATCTGCTTAGCGCATTGAGGAATGAATATTCGACACTTTTTTGTAGGGTTAATGCTTGAAGGCCCTTGAAGCCTGATTTTGCGGCCCCATATATCGGGGCAGAAGCGCGAGTCAGGCTCGCGGACGAAATTGAAAGGAGAATTCTATGGCTGACGAACAGACAGTAGATACGCAAAACCCAGAAGCCAATCAGGCGCCCGAAGGTTCGGGTGATGACCTGGCGACCCGTGTACAAGTGCTCGAAGAGCAATTGGCCGCCGCGCAGGATCAATCTCTGCGTGTTGCTGCCGATCTGCAGAACGTCCGTCGCCGTGCCGAACAGGACGTCGAGAAGGCGCACAAGTTTGCCCTCGAAAAATTTGCCGGCGACCTTCTGCCGATCGTCGATAGCCTGGAGCGCGGCCTCGAGCTGTCGAACCCGGACGACGAAAGCATCCGTCCGATGCGCGAAGGCATCGAGCTGACGTTGAAAATGTTCCACGACACCCTCAAGCGTTATCAGTTGGAAGCGATCGATCCGCATGGCGAACCGTTCAACGCCGTTCAACATCAGGCGATGGCCATGCAGGAAAGCGCCGACGTAGAACCGAACAGCGTTCTGAAGGTGTTCCAGAAGGGCTACCAGCTCAACGGTCGCCTGTTGCGCCCGGCCATGGTTGTGGTCAGCAAGGCGCCTGCGCCAATTTCGCCTTCGATTGACGAGAAGGCTTGAAATTAGCCGCAAGGCCCCCATTTAGAAGTCAAGCGTTTAAGTATTACCGCAGTCAGCCACCACTGCTGCGGCAAAAAAATCCAAAGTTTCGGGAGAGTTAACATGGGCAAAATTATCGGTATCGACCTGGGGACTACCAACTCCTGCGTCTCCGTGCTGGAAAACGGCAAAGCAAAAGTTATCGAAAACGCTGAAGGCGCGCGTACCACGCCGTCGATCATCGCTTACGCCAACGATGGCGAAATCCTGGTAGGTCAGTCGGCCAAGCGTCAGGCTGTGACCAACCCGCACAACACTCTGTACGCGGTAAAGCGTCTGATCGGTCGTCGTTTCGACGAAGAAGTGGTGCAGAAAGACATCCAGATGGTCCCTTACAAGATCGTCAAGGCTGACAACAACGACGCCTGGGTTGAAGTGAACGGCCAGAAAATGGCACCGCCACAAATCTCGGCTGAAATCCTGAAAAAGATGAAGAAAACCGCCGAAGACTACCTCGGCGAGACCGTGACCGAAGCGGTGATTACCGTTCCGGCCTACTTCAACGACAGCCAGCGTCAGGCGACCAAAGACGCCGGCCGCATCGCCGGTCTGGACGTAAAACGTATCATCAACGAACCAACCGCAGCCGCTCTGGCTTACGGTATGGACAAGGCTAAGGGCGATCACACCGTGATTGTTTATGACCTGGGTGGCGGTACGTTCGACGTTTCCGTAATCGAGATCGCTGAAGTTGATGGCGAGCACCAGTTCGAAGTTCTGGCGACCAACGGTGACACGTTCCTCGGCGGTGAAGACTTTGACATTCGTCTGATCGACTACCTCGTTGACGAATTCAAGAAAGAAAGCGGCATGAACCTCAAAGGTGATCCGCTGGCCATGCAGCGCCTGAAAGAAGCCGCTGAGAAAGCCAAGATCGAGCTGTCTTCCGCTCAGTCGACCGACGTTAACCTGCCGTACATCACTGCAGATGCGACCGGTCCTAAGCACCTGAACGTGAAGATTTCGCGTGCCAAGCTCGAAGCACTGGTTGAAGACCTGGTTCAGCGCACCATCGAACCTTGCCGCATCGCCATGAAAGACGCCGGTCTGGACGTTGGCGCGATCAACGACGTGATTCTGGTCGGTGGTCAGACCCGTATGCCGCTGGTACAGAAGCTGGTTACCGATTTCTTCGGTAAAGAAGCTCGCAAAGACGTTAACCCGGACGAAGCTGTTGCCATGGGTGCTGCGATTCAGGGCGCCGTTCTGGCCGGTGACGTGAAAGACGTTCTGCTGCTCGACGTTAGCCCGCTGACCCTGGGTATCGAAACCATGGGCGGCGTGATGACTGCGCTGATCGAGAAAAACACCACGATTCCTACCAAGAAATCGCAAGTGTTCTCGACTGCCGACGACAACCAGGGCGCTGTGACCATTCACGTGCTGCAGGGCGAGCGTAAGCAAGCCACTCAGAACAAGTCCCTGGGCAAGTTCGACCTGGCCGACATTCCACCAGCTCCACGTGGCGTGCCGCAGATCGAAGTGACCTTCGACATCGACGCTAACGGCATTCTGCACGTTGGTGCGAAAGACAAAGCGACCGGCAAGACCCAGTCGATCGTGATCAAGGCCAACTCCGGTCTGTCCGACGAAGAAATCGAGCGCATGGTGCGTGACGCCGAAGCTAACGCTGAGGAAGACCGCAAGTTCGAAGAGCTGGCCGCTGCCCGTAACCAGGGTGACGCACTGGTTCACTCGACTCGCAAGATGATTGCCGACGCGGGCGACAAAGTCACCGCTGAAGAGAAGACTGCGATCGAAGCTGCTGTGGTTGCTCTGGAAGCCGCTGTCAAAGGCGACGACAAAGCTGCTATCGAAGCCAAGGTTGAGGAGCTGTCGAAAGTCTCCGCTCCGGTTGCTCAGAAGATGTACGCCGAACAGGCTCAGCCAGCTGATGGCGCGGCCCCGCAAGGCGAATCGGCTGAGAAGGCTGACGACGTTGTCGATGCAGAGTTCGAAGAAGTCAAAGACCACAAGTAAGTTGTTGGTCGGTCGGTTGACTGCCTTCAGGCAGTGACTGGTAGGATGTCGCCGCGCGGGAGCTAGCTCCCGCGTTGGCGTATCTGGAATACGCGAATTTTTACAGCATGCGACAAGGTTCGGATGTTGGCGGTATGGCCGGGAATGCTCCTGCTTTTCGTGCCGAAAGTACCGCAAGAAACAAAGACCAGGATCGTTGAATTGACGTGAGTTGGGTCCGGGCCTGTATTGGGGCTCAACGAGTTTGGCCATCCTCAGGAGGGGTTTGCCGAACGTCCTCAAGAGTGCAGAAGACTTATGGCAAAGCGTGACTATTACGAAGTGTTGGGTGTTGAGCGCGGCTCAAGCGATGCGGACCTGAAGAAGGCTTACCGTCGTCTGGCGATGAAGCACCACCCGGACCGTAATCCCGATGACAAAGCGTCGGAAGAAATGTTCAAAGAGGCCAATGAGGCCTACGAAGTGCTGTCCGACTCGAGCAAGCGTGCGGCGTACGATCAGTACGGCCATGCCGGCGTCGACCCGAGCATGGGTGGCGGTGGTGCCGGCTTCGGTGGTCAGAACTTCTCGGATATCTTTGGTGATGTCTTCAGTGACTTCTTCGGTGGCGGTCGCGGCGGTTCCCGTGGCGGCGCTCAGCGTGGCAGCGACTTGCGCTACACCCTGGAGCTGAACCTGGAAGAAGCGGTGCGCGGCACCACCGTGAATATCCGTGTGCCGACGCTGGTCAATTGCAAGCCGTGCGATGGTTCCGGCGCGAAAAAAGGCTCATCGCCATCGACGTGCCCGACCTGCGGCGGCATCGGTCAGGTGCGCATGCAGCAGGGCTTCTTCTCGGTGCAGCAGACCTGCCCGCGTTGCCATGGCCAAGGCAAGATCATTTCCGATCCGTGCGATTCCTGCCACGGTGACGGTCGCGTTGAAGAGTACAAAACCCTGTCGGTCAAAGTGCCGGCCGGCGTCGATACCGGCGACCGCATTCGTCTGTCCGGCGAAGGCGAGGCGGGTACGCAAGGTGGTCCGACGGGCGACCTGTATGTAGTCATCAATGTGCGCGAGCACGACATTTTCCAGCGCGATGGCAAGCATCTGTTCTGCGAAGTACCGATCAGCTTCGTTGACGCAGCACTGGGTGGTGAGTTGGAAATCCCGACCCTCGACGGTCGCGTCAAACTGAAAATCCCTGAGGGTACTCAGACCGGCAAGCAGTTCCGCGTGCGTGGTAAAGGCGTGGCGCCGGTACGTGGCGGCGGTGCGGGCGATTTGATGTGCCGTGTGGCGGTCGAGACGCCGGTCAATCTGAATCGTCGTCAGCGCGAGCTGCTGGAGGAGTTCCGCAGTTCGCTGGCAGACGACAACAGTCATTCGCCGAAAACCACTGGCTGGTTCGATGGTGTGAAGCGCTTCTTCGGCGATCTCTAAGGAGTCGGCATGCGACGTATAGCTGTGATGGGCGCTGCTGGGCGCATGGGTAAGATTCTGGTCGAGGCCGTGCAGCAGAGTGCGCCGCTGACCGGTTTGACCGCCGCGGTGGTTCGTCCTGGCAGCACGCTGATCGGCGTCGATGCCGGTGAGCTGGCCTCGCTGGGTCGCATCGGCGTGCCGTTGTCCGGGCATGTCGAAGCTGTGGCTGAAGAGTTCGACGTATTGATCGACTTCACGCTGCCGGAAGTGATGCTGAAAAATCTGGCGTTCTGCCGCAAGGCAGGCAAGGCCATGGTCATCGGCACCACCGGGCTGGACGCTGCGCAGAAGCAGTTGCTGGTCGAGGCGGGCAAGGACATTCCTATCGTCTTCGCGGCCAACTTCAGTGTCGGTGTCAATCTGTCGCTGAAGTTGCTCGATATGGCAGCGCGTGTGCTGGGTGATGATGCCGACATCGAAATCATCGAAGCTCATCACCGTCACAAGATCGATGCGCCTTCGGGTACGGCGTTGCGCATGGGTGAAGTGATCGCCGGTGCGCTGGAGCGTGATCTGCAGAAAGTCGCGGTCTACGGTCGTGAGGGTCATACCGGCGCTCGTGAGCGTGAAACCATCGGTTTCGCCACCGTGCGTGGTGGTGATGTGGTGGGTGATCACACCGTGCTGTTCGCCTGCGAAGGTGAGCGTCTGGAGATCACGCACAAGGCGTCGAGCCGCATGACGTTTGCCAAGGGCGCGGTGCGTGCGGCGGTGTGGCTGGATGGTCGCGAGCCTGGCCTGTATGACATGCAAGACGTGCTCGACCTGCGTTGATACACTGCTGAACCCAGCGCAAACGCCCTGTTTGCGCTGGTTTTTCTCCGCTTGGCGACGACCTGTCGCATTCTCCGGCCTTTTAGGCTCTTTAGCGGTGGACCAAAAAAGCCTTTTTCTGTAAGCTACAGCTTTAGTGTGTCCACTAAAAGCGCGCAGAATAATTCAGTGAAGAAGCGGGGTGACGTGTCCATACGTCACTCCGCTTTTTTACAACCTGCGATCGCCCTTTCATGCGTTATTTACGGGAGGTCTTCTTGACTAAGCCAGCCATACTTGCCCTTGCTGATGGCAGCATTTTTCGCGGCGAAGCCATTGGTGCCGACGGTCAAACCGTTGGTGAGGTGGTGTTCAACACCGCAATGACCGGCTATCAGGAAATCCTTACCGATCCTTCCTACGCCCAACAGATCGTTACCCTGACTTACCCGCACATCGGCAACACCGGCACCACGCCGGAAGACGCCGAGTCCGATCGCGTCTGGTCCGCTGGCCTGGTCATCCGTGACCTGCCGCTGGTAGCGAGCAACTGGCGTAACACGATGTCCCTGTCCGACTACCTGAAAGCCAACAACGTTGTGGCAATCGCCGGTATCGACACCCGTCGCCTGACCCGCATCCTGCGTGAAAAAGGCGCACAGAACGGCTGCATCATGGCCGGCGACAACATCTCCGAAGAAGCGGCAATCGCCGCTGCGCAAGGCTTCCCGGGCCTGAAGGGCATGGACCTGGCGAAAGTCGTCAGCACCAAGACTCAATACGAATGGCGTTCGACTGTCTGGGATCTGAAAACCGACAGCCACGCGACCATCGACGCTTCCGAGCTGCCGTACCACGTGGTTGCCTACGACTACGGCGTCAAGGTCAACATCCTGCGCATGCTGGTCGAGCGCGGCTGCCGCGTCACCGTGGTGCCTGCCCAGACTCCAGCTGCCGATGTACTGGCGCTGAAGCCGGACGGCGTGTTCCTGTCCAACGGCCCTGGTGATCCGGAGCCATGCGACTACGCGATCAAGGCGATCAAGGAAGTCCTGGAAACCGAAATTCCGGTATTCGGCATCTGCCTCGGTCACCAACTGCTGGCACTGGCCTCCGGCGCCAAGACCCTGAAAATGGGCCACGGCCACCATGGTGCCAACCACCCGGTGCAGGATCTGGACACTGGCGTCGTGATGATCACCAGCCAGAACCACGGTTTCGCGGTAGACGAAGAAACCCTGCCAGCCAACGTGCGTGCGATCCACAAATCGCTGTTCGACGGCACCCTGCAAGGCATCGAGCGCACCGACAAGAGCGCGTTCAGCTTCCAGGGTCACCCTGAAGCGAGCCCGGGCCCGAACGACGTCGCGCCACTGTTCGACCGCTTCATCAACGAGATGGCCAAGCGACGCTAAGCGTTCGCCTTGAGACTGTAGAGAGAAGCCCCTCGAGGGCGGCCCCGACACCGGCGGCCCCTTCGAGACTTCAGAAATCGATCAAGACGGCTTGCCGACTGACCTGCGGATTTGAGTGACAAACCCATGCCAAAACGTACAGACATTAAAAGCATCCTGATTCTCGGCGCTGGCCCGATCGTTATCGGCCAGGCCTGCGAATTCGACTACTCCGGCGCCCAGGCCTGTAAAGCCCTGCGCGAAGAGGGTTACCGCGTCATCCTGGTGAACTCCAACCCGGCCACCATCATGACCGACCCGGACATGGCCGACGCTACCTACATCGAGCCGATCAAGTGGCAGACCGTTGCCAAGATCATCGAAAAAGAGCGTCCGGACGCGGTGCTGCCAACCATGGGCGGCCAGACGGCTCTGAACTGCGCCCTGGACCTGGAGCGCGAAGGCGTTCTGGAGAAGTTCGGCGTAGAAATGATCGGCGCCAACGCCGACACCATCGACAAGGCTGAAGACCGTTCGCGTTTCGACAAGGCGATGAAATCCATCGGCCTGGCGTGCCCGCGTTCCGGTATCGCCCACAGCATGGAAGAAGCCAACGCGGTTCTCGAAACCCTGGGCTTCCCGTGCATCATCCGTCCGTCCTTCACCATGGGTGGCACCGGTGGCGGTATCGCTTATAACCGTGAAGAGTTCGAAGAAATCTGCGCCCGTGGTCTGGACCTGTCGCCGACCAAAGAGCTGTTGATCGACGAATCGCTGATCGGCTGGAAAGAATATGAAATGGAAGTTGTCCGCGACAAAAAGGACAACTGCATCATCGTCTGCTCGATCGAAAACTTCGACCCGATGGGCGTGCACACCGGTGACTCGATCACCGTGGCTCCTGCGCAAACCCTGACCGACAAGGAATACCAGATCCTGCGTAACGCCTCCCTGGCGGTACTGCGCGAGATCGGCGTCGAGACGGGCGGTTCCAACGTTCAATTCGGTATCTGCCCGAACACTGGCCGCATGGTCGTGATCGAAATGAACCCGCGTGTATCGCGTTCCTCGGCACTGGCTTCGAAAGCCACCGGTTTCCCGATCGCCAAAGTTGCGGCCAAGCTGGCTGTGGGTTACACCCTGGACGAACTGTCGAACGACATCACCGGCGGCAAGACCCCGGCGTCCTTCGAGCCGTCGATCGACTACGTCGTGACCAAGCTGCCACGTTTTGCCTTCGAGAAATTCGCCAAGGCCGACGCACGCCTGACCACGCAAATGAAGTCGGTTGGTGAAGTCATGGCCATCGGCCGTACTTTCCAGGAATCCCTGCAGAAAGCTCTGCGCGGTCTGGAAGTGGGCGTTTGCGGTCTGGACGAGAAGCTCGACCTGAGCAACCCGGAAAGCATGAGCGTGCTCAAGCGTGAACTGACCGTGCCGGGCGCTGAGCGTATCTGGTACGTGGCGGATGCTTTCCGCGCCGGCCTGTCGGTCGAAGACATCTTCGGCATGAACATGATCGATCCGTGGTTCCTGGTGCAGATCGAAGATCTGATCAAGGAAGAAGAGAAGGTCAAGACCCTCGGTCTGTCCGCTATCGACCGCGACCTGATGTTCAAGCTCAAGCGCAAAGGCTTCTCCGATCAGCGTCTGGCCAAGCTGCTGGGTGTGACCGAGAAGAACCTGCGTACGCACCGCCAGAAGCTGGAAGTGTTCCCGGTCTACAAGCGCGTTGACACCTGCGCCGCCGAGTTCGCCACCGACACCGCTTACCTCTACTCGACCTACGAGGAAGAGTGCGAAGCCGCACCGTCGGGTCGCGACAAGATCATGATTCTGGGTGGTGGTCCGAACCGTATCGGCCAGGGCATCGAGTTCGACTATTGCTGCGTTCACGCTGCCCTCGCTCTGCGCGAAGACGGCTACGAAACCATCATGGTCAACTGCAACCCGGAAACCGTTTCCACTGACTACGACACTTCCGACCGTCTGTACTTCGAGCCGGTAACCCTGGAAGACGTGCTGGAAATCTGCCGCGTCGAGAAGCCGAAAGGTGTGATCGTTCAGTACGGCGGCCAGACTCCGCTGAAACTGGCTCGCGCTCTGGAAGCCGCTGGTGTGCCAATCATCGGCACCAGCCCTGACGCCATCGACCGTGCTGAAGACCGTGAGCGCTTCCAGCAAATGGTTGAGCGCCTGAACCTGCGTCAGCCGCCTAACGCCACCGTGCGTAGCGAAGACGAAGCGGTTCGCGCTGCCGCGAAAATCGGTTATCCGCTGGTGGTGCGCCCGTCCTATGTACTGGGCGGCCGCGCGATGGAAATCGTTTACAAGGAAGACGAGCTCAAGCGTTACCTGCGTGATGCAGTGCAAGTGTCCAACGACAGTCCGGTGCTGCTCGACCACTTCCTCAACTGCGCCATCGAAATGGACGTGGATGCGGTCTGCGACGGTAAAGACGTGGTGATCGGCGCGATCATGCAGCACATCGAACAGGCTGGCGTTCACTCCGGTGACTCCGCGTGCTCGCTGCCGCCGTACTCGCTGCCGGCGCATATCCAGGACGAGATGCGCGAACAGGTCAAGAAAATGGCCCTGGAACTGGGCGTTGTCGGCCTGATGAACGTGCAGCTGGCTTTGCAAGGCGAAGACATCTACGTCATCGAAGTCAACCCGCGTGCTTCCCGTACCGTACCGTTCGTATCGAAGTGCATTGGTGTTTCCCTGGCGATGATCGCTGCCCGCGTAATGGCCGGTAAGACTCTGAAAGAAATCGGCTTCACCAAAGAAATCATCCCGAACTTCTACAGCGTGAAAGAGGCGGTGTTCCCGTTCGCCAAATTCCCTGGCGTTGACCCGATCCTTGGCCCAGAGATGAAGTCGACCGGTGAAGTGATGGGCGTCGGCGACACCTTCGGTGAAGCATTCGCCAAAGCCCAGATGGGCGCCAGCGAAGTGCTGCCGACCGGCGGTACTGCGTTCATCAGCGTGCGCGATGACGACAAGCCACTGGTTGCAGGCGTAGCCCGCGATCTGATCAACTTGGGTTTCGAAGTGGTTGCCACTGCCGGTACTGCCAAGCTGATCGAAGCCGCAGGCCTGAAAGTGCGCCGTGTGAACAAGGTGACCGAGGGGCGTCCGCACGTGGTCGACATGATCAAGAATGACGAAGTCACCCTGATCATCAACACCACCGAAGGTCGTCAGTCGATCGCTGATTCGTACTCCATTCGTCGTAATGCCTTGCAGCACAAGATCTATTGCACCACCACCATTGCTGCTGGCGAAGCTATCTGTGAAGCGCTGAAGTTCGGTCCGGAAAAGACCGTGCGCCGCTTGCAGGATCTACACGCAGGATTGAAGGCATGATCAAATACCCAATGACCGTCCAGGGCGCTAAAGCCCTGGAAGAAGAACACGCTCACCTGACCAAGGTCGTCCGTCCGAAGCTTAGCCAGGACATCGGTACGGCCCGCGAGTTGGGTGACTTGAAAGAGAACGCTGAATACCATGCCGCCCGCGAACAGCAAGGCATGGTCGAGGCGCGGATTCGCGACATCGAAGGCCGGATTCAGAATCAGGTCATCATCGATGTCACAACTATTCCGCACACCGGCAAAGTGATTTTCGGTACCACCGTCGAAATCGCCAACGTCGAGACCGATGAAAGCGTCACTTACCACATCGTGGGTGAGGATGAGGCTGACTTCAAACTCGGCAAGATTTCGGTCGGCTCGCCTTTGGCCCGTGCCTTGATTGGCAAGGAAGAGGGCGATGTGGTCGCCGTGAAAACGCCAAGCGGCGTGATCGAGTACGAGATTGTCGAAGTCCGTCACATCTGAAAAAGGGCGCCCGCTGCACGCGGGCGCCATGCTTTGGCAGCTGACTCAGATGCTCTGGGTCGGCGGTCTATGGCTGATTCATCTCGGTTTGCAGCCGGCGCTGGGCCAGATTGGCCTGGCACCGTTGCTGATCGATGAAGTCGCCAGTGCATTTGAAGTGCTGGTGGTGGGGTTTTCCGCCGCATGCGTTATTTTTCAGGCTTTGGTGCTGGTACAGGCCGAGGGCCTTGCCAGTCTATGGCGAGATTTTCGCGGACAGGTTCTGTTGATGGCGATGTACGCGTGTGCGATGTTTGTCGCAGTGCGTGTCGGCTGGCCGGATGCGCAGCGCTGGCAGGTATTCAGTTATCTGGTTCTGGGGTTTTCCGGGCTGGTGCTGGTGATGCAGCCTGTGCCGGGATGGAGTGGCAGGGTGCGCCAGGCACACCCTTGACCCCATTCATCACTTGAAGCGATGAACGTTCGACAGCTGCTTGTTGACGCTGAAGTTCTTGCGGTAAATCAGTGCCATCTTGCCGATGACCTGCACCAGGTCCGCTTTGCCAACCTTGCACAGTTCTGCGATGTGCGCCAGGCGCGACTCGCGATCGAGGATGTTGAGCTTGATCTTGATCAGCTCGTGATCCGCCAAGGCGCGTTCAAGTTCGGCTAAAACACCTTCAGTCAAACCGTTGTCAGCCACCGTCAAAACCGGTTTCAGGTGGTGGCCAATGGATTTGTACTGTTTCTTCTGCTCTGGAGTGAGCGGCATAATCTGACCCTTTCGTCTGGATTCTGTAAAATGGCGGCCATTTTACCCGAGGGCTCGTGGATCCGCCCAATTAATCACGACCCTTATCAACGAGGTGCCCAATGGCGCGTTCCAAGACAAGCCTTGGTTGGCTGAAAAGACATGTCAATGATCCTTATGTGAAACAAGCACAGAAGGATGGCTACCGCTCGCGTGCGAGTTACAAGCTTCTGGAGATCCAGGAGAAATACAAGCTGATCCGTCCCGGCATGAGCGTGGTCGACCTGGGTGCAGCGCCCGGTGGCTGGTCGCAGGTCACCAGCCGGCTGATCGGTGGTCAGGGGCGTCTGATCGCCTCGGACATCCTGGAAATGGACAGTATCCCTGACGTGACCTTCATTCAGGGAGACTTCACCGAGGACGAAGTGCTCGGGCGGATTCTTGAGGCTGTGGGTAATTCGCAGGTGGACCTTGTGATTTCCGATATGGCCCCCAATATGAGTGGTACGCCTGAAGTGGATATGCCAAAAGCCATGTTCCTTTGCGAGTTGGCGCTTGATCTGGCTGAACGGATACTCAAGCCGGGTGGTAATTTCGTGATCAAGATTTTTCAGGGTGAAGGGTTTGATGTTTACCTGAAGGATGCTCGCAAGAAGTTCGACAAGATCCAGATGATCAAGCCGGACTCCTCTCGTGGCAGCTCCCGCGAGCAATACATGCTGGCTTGGGGTTATCGCGGGCGTAGCGAGTAAAACGAGGTTTTTGTGCGGGGTGATAGGTTTTTAGTATTTCGCCCGGCTAGCATTAACGAATATTGTGTAGAAAGTGTTTCACAAAGGGTTACAGACGGCGCCTGCCAGAGTCGTAGGTAATGTAGTAAGTTAGGCCGGTGAATATCATGCGAAGCGCGCGCCAGTAGCGGAGCTTGCTTCAGAGGGTAGTTAATTGAACGATATGGCAAAGAATCTGATCCTGTGGTTGATCATCGCGGCTGTCCTGGTGACGGTGATGAACAACTTCTCCAGCCCTAACGAGCCGCAGACCCTCAACTATTCCGACTTCATCCAGCAGGTCAAGGATGGCAAGGTCGAGCGCGTAGCCGTTGATGGTTATGTGATTACCGGCAAGCGTAACGACGGCGACAGCTTCAAGACCATTCGTCCGGCAATCCAGGACAATGGCCTGATCGGCGATCTGGTCGACAACCACGTTGTGGTTGAAGGCAAGCAGCCTGAGCAGCAAAGCATCTGGACCCAGTTGCTGGTAGCCAGCTTCCCGATCCTGGTGATCATCGCGGTGTTCATGTTCTTCATGCGCCAGATGCAGGGCGGTGCCGGTGGCAAGGGCGGACCGATGAGCTTCGGCAAGAGCAAGGCGCGCCTGCTCTCCGAAGATCAGGTGAAAACCACTCTGGCTGACGTTGCTGGTTGCGACGAAGCCAAAGAAGAAGTCGGCGAACTCGTTGAGTTCCTGCGTGATCCGGGCAAGTTCCAGCGTCTGGGTGGCCGCATTCCTCGTGGCGTGCTGATGGTCGGCCCTCCGGGTACCGGTAAAACCTTGCTGGCCAAGGCGATTGCCGGCGAAGCCAAGGTTCCGTTCTTCACCATTTCCGGTTCTGACTTCGTCGAGATGTTCGTCGGTGTCGGTGCCAGTCGTGTTCGTGACATGTTCGAGCAGGCGAAGAAGCACGCGCCTTGCATCATCTTCATCGATGAAATCGACGCCGTCGGTCGCCATCGTGGCGCCGGCATGGGTGGCGGTCACGACGAGCGCGAGCAGACCCTCAACCAATTGCTGGTTGAGATGGACGGCTTCGAGATGAATGACGGCATCATTGTTATCGCTGCCACCAACCGTCCAGACGTACTCGACCCTGCGCTGCTGCGTCCGGGGCGTTTCGACCGTCAGGTCGTGGTTGGTTTGCCGGATATCCGTGGCCGCGAGCAGATTCTCAAGGTTCACATGCGCAAGGTGCCAATGGGTGACGACGTCGCTCCGGCCGTAATCGCGCGTGGTACTCCGGGCTTCTCGGGTGCTGACCTGGCCAACCTGGTCAACGAAGCGTCGCTGTTTGCTGCGCGCAGCGGCAAACGCATCGTTGAAATGAAAGAATTCGAACTGGCCAAAGACAAGATCATGATGGGCGCCGAGCGCAAATCGATGGTCATGTCCGAGAAAGAAAAGCAGAACACCGCTTATCACGAAGCGGGCCATGCCATTGTTGGTCGCGTCGTCCCTGAGCATGATCCGGTCTACAAGGTGTCGATCATTCCGCGCGGTCGTGCGCTGGGTGTGACGATGTTCCTGCCGGAAGAAGATCGCTACAGCCTGTCCAAGCGCGCGCTGATCAGTCAGATCTGCTCGCTGTACGGCGGCCGTATTGCGGAAGAAATGACCTTGGGCTTCGACGGTGTGACTACCGGCGCTTCCAACGACATCATGCGTGCCAGCCAGATTGCGCGGAACATGGTGACCAAGTGGGGCTTGTCGGAAAAACTCGGTCCGTTGATGTATGCCGAAGAAGAGGGTGAAGTATTCCTCGGTCGTGGCGGTGGTGGGCAGGCTGCCAGCTTCTCCGGTGAGACAGCCAAGCTGATCGACTCCGAAGTGCGCAGCATCATTGATCAGTGCTACGGCACGGCCAAACAGATTCTCACGGATAACCGTGACAAGCTCGACGCCATGGCTGATGCCCTCATGAAGTATGAAACGATCGATGCTGAACAGATCGATGACATCATGGCAGGTCGTACACCTCGCGAGCCTCGCGACTGGTCGGGTGGCACAGGTACTCCGCCACCACCAGTGGTTCGGGACGAGCGTCCGGAAACACCGATTGGCGGTCCGGCTGCTGACGTTTAAGGTTTGAAATGACTTCTGTACAGTCCCTGACCCGGTTGCCTTGCGGCAACCGGGTTCTTGATTTGGCCCAGACGCATGTCATGGGCATTCTCAATGTCACCCCCGATTCTTTCTCCGACGGCGGCCAATACAGTCAGCTGGATGCGGCCTTGCGTCACGCCGAAGCTATGGTTGCAGCCGGTGCGACGCTGATTGATGTCGGTGGCGAATCCACGCGTCCCGGTGCGCGAGCTGTCTCTCCGCTTGAGGAGCTTGAGCGCGTCGCGCCGATCGTCGAGCTGATCAATCGCGAGCTTGATGTGATCATCTCGGTGGATACGTCTACTCCTGCCGTCATGCGCGAAACTGCGCGGTTGGGCGCCGGGCTGATCAACGACGTGCGCTCGCTGCAGCGCGATGGTGCGCTGGATGCGGCGGCAGCTACCGGTTTACCGGTGTGCCTCATGCATATGCTCGGTGAGCCCGGTGACATGCAGGACAATCCGCAGTATCAGGATGTCACGCGCGAGGTGGGCGAGTTTCTCGCTGAGCGCATGACACAGTGTGCGGCGGCAGGTATTCCTGCCGAGCGCATCATCCTCGATCCGGGTTTCGGTTTCGCCAAAACCCTGCAGCACAATCTAAGCTTGTTCAAGCACATGGAAGCCCTGCATGCGTTGGGTCGGCCGCTGCTTGTTGGTGTTTCTCGAAAAAGCATGATTGGCCACGCCCTGAATCGTCCTGTGGGCGAACGGCTGCACGGTGGATTGGCATTGGCTGCATTGGCATCGGTAAAAGGTGCGCGAATTTTGCGTGTCCATGACGTGGCGGAAACGGTAGACGTGGTGCGGATGATCGCGGCCGTGGAATCAGCCGAATAAGAATGATGGAGCACTTATGAGCAAGAAATACTTTGGTACTGACGGCATTCGTGGTCGAGTCGGTGAATACCCGATTACTCCTGACTTCATGCTCAAGCTCGGCTGGGCGGCCGGCATGGCCTTTCGCAAAATGGGCGCCTGCAAAGTGCTGGTCGGCAAAGACACGCGGATTTCCGGTTATATGTTTGAGTCGGCACTTGAGGCTGGTCTGACGTCGGCGGGAGCTGATGTGATGCTGCTAGGCCCGATGCCGACGCCGGCCATCGCCTACCTGTCGCGAACGTTCCAGGCTGAGGCCGGTATCGTGATCAGTGCCTCGCACAACCCGCATGACGATAACGGCATCAAATTTTTCTCCGGTAAGGGCACAAAGCTGCCGGATGAGCTGGAGTTGATGATCGAGGAATTGCTCGATACTCCGATGACCGTGGTCGAGTCGAGCAAAATCGGCAAGGTTTCGCGGATCAACGACGCATCGGGTCGCTACATCGAATTTTGCAAGAGCAGTGTGCCAACCGGTACCAGTTTTTCCGGCCTCAAAATAGTAATCGACTGTGCGCACGGCGCGACCTATAAAGTGGCTCCGAGTGTCTTCCGGGAGCTGGGTGCAGAAGTCGTCGTACTGTCGGCCCAGCCTAACGGTCTGAACATCAACGAGAATTGCGGCTCGACCCATATGGGGCAGCTGCAGGCGGCGGTACTGGCTGAACATGCTGATCTAGGTATTGCCTTTGATGGCGACGGTGATCGGGTTTTGATGGTCGATCACACGGGCGCCATCGTTGATGGCGACGAATTGTTGTTCATCATCGCTCGTGATCTGCATGAGCGTGGCAAATTGCAGGGCGGCGTGGTCGGTACATTGATGAGCAACCTGGGTCTGGAGTTGGCGCTGGCCGATCTTTCGATTCCGTTCATTCGTGCCAATGTCGGCGACCGCTACGTGATCGCCGAACTGCTTGAGCGCAATTGGCTGGTCGGTGGCGAGAATTCGGGGCATATCGTTTGCTTCAATCACACCACAACCGGTGATGCGATCATCGCAGCTTTGCAAGTACTGATGGCACTGAAGGCCCGCAATGAAGGACTGGCGCAAACACGTCAGGCTTTGCGCAAGTGCCCTCAGGTGCTGATCAATGTGCGTTTCGGTGGTGGCGAAAGTCCGCTGGAACACCCGGCTGTCAAGGAAGCCAGTGCGCGCGTCACCCAGGCAATGGCAGGACGCGGACGCGTGCTTTTGCGCAAGTCCGGGACAGAGCCTCTGGTGCGCGTAATGGTCGAAGGCGAGGACGAAACTCAGGTTCGTAACTATGCCGAAGAGCTGGCAAAACTGGTAACTGAAGTTTCTGCCTGATTCGGCTTGCAAGCCATGATTGTGTTGGGTAACATCTGCGCCCACTTTGACCGACGAGGTACAGCATGCGTCGCCCTATGGTAGCTGGTAACTGGAAGATGCACGGTACCCGCGCCAGCGTCGCTGAGCTGATCAACGGCCTTCGTCATCTGGCCTTGCCAAGCGGTGTTGATGTCGCGGTATTTCCGCCTTGCTTGTATATCAATCAAGTGATTGATGGCTTGAAAGGCAAATCGATTTCGGTCGGTGCGCAGAATTCTGCGGTGGAAGCCATGCAAGGTGCATTGACCGGTGAAATTGCTCCGAGTCAGTTGGTGGATGCAGGTTGTTCCCTGGTACTTGTCGGGCACTCCGAACGCCGCCAGATAATGGGCGAGCGAGACGGTATGCTGAATCGCAAGTTCGCAGCGGCACAGGCATGCGGCTTGATTCCGGTGTTGTGCGTAGGGGAGACTCTCGAGCAGCGCGAAGCCGGGAAAACTCTTGAGGTTGTCGGGCGTCAGCTGGGCAGTATCATTGAGGAGCTGGGTGTAGGTGCCTTTGCCAAGGCAGTCATTGCTTACGAGCCTGTCTGGGCCATTGGTACCGGACTGACTGCAACGCCGCAACAGGCTCAGGATGTGCATAAAGCCATTCGCGAGCAGTTGGCGGCAGAGAATTCTGAAGTCGCACGAGGTGTGCGGCTTCTATACGGCGGCAGCGTGAAGGCGGCCAATGCGGTCGAACTGTTCGGCATGCCGGATATCGATGGGGGGCTCATTGGTGGAGCTTCCCTGAATGCAGATGAGTTCGGTGCGATCTGTCGCGCCGCGGGAAACTGAAAAAATGCTGGAAACAGTCGTAGTCGTTTTTCATCTGCTGGGTGCATTGGGCGTAGTTGCTCTGGTTTTGCTGCAGCAGGGTAAGGGTGCGGACGCTGGCGCGTCTTTCGGAGCAGGTGCTTCAAATACTGTGTTCGGAAGCCAAGGTTCCTCTACCTTTCTTAGTAAGTTTACTGCTATACTTGCCGCCGGTTTCTTCATAACCAGCTTGGGGTTAGGTTACTTTGCTAAAGAGAAGGCTCATCAGCTGACTCAGGCAGGTCTCCCAAATCCAGCAGTGTTGGAAGTGCCTAAGCAACAACAACCGGCTTCTGATGATGTCCCGGTGCTTCAAGAGCAAAAGTCGGCTACTCCAGCGACTGACGTACCTCCAGCTCAAGAGCAGAAGTAAGAAGGTTTCAAACGTAGTTTTGCCGAGGTGGTGGAATTGGTAGACACGCAACCTTGAGGTGGTTGTGCCCATAGGGTGTAGGGGTTCGAGTCCCCTTCTCGGTACCAATTAGTCAGGAGAGCCCGCTGTTGCGGGCTTTCTTGCAGGTGGAAGGTTACATTGACCCTATAAGGGATCGGTCGTATACTTCCGCCCCAGCTTTGTCGCGGGGTGGAGCAGTCTGGTAGCTCGTCGGGCTCATAACCCGAAGGTCGTCGGTTCAAATCCGGCCCCCGCAACCAGTTTAAGGAGCCCCTTTTAAGGGGCTTTTTGTTAGCTGGACACTTTCAACGCCGCTGTTCGACGGCGTTTCAAGGATGGGCGTTTCGCCCATTTTTTTATTTTGCAAAGCATGCACATATCATGCACTAGGGGGTTCAGGTGTCGAGCAAGCTAGAAGAGTTGCAGGCCTTGCTGGCCCCGGTGGTCGTGGCCCTGGGCTATGAATGCTGGGGTATCGAGTTTTCGGCTCAGGGTCGTCACTCGATGTTGCGCGTTTATATCGATAAAGAGGGCGGCGTGCTGGTGGACGATTGCGCCATTGTCAGCCGTCAGATCAGCGGTGTACTGGATGTTGAAGATCCTATCTCCGTTGAATACACCCTCGAAGTTTCCTCGCCTGGCATGGAGCGCCCACTGTTCACTCTTGAGCAGTTTGCAAAATTTGCCGGTGAACAAGTGAAGATCAAGCTGCGCTCGCCTTTTGAAGGTCGACGCAACTTTCAGGGCCTTCTGCGCGGTGTAGAAGAACAGGATGTCGTGGTGCAGGTAGATGACCATGAGTTCCTGTTGCCGATCGATATGATCGACAAGGCCAACATTATTCCCAGTTTTGACTGAGACGCGGATCCCGCGGATCCAATGGCTTGCGAAAGGCGAGGCGTACGATGAGCAAAGAAGTACTGCTGGTTGTTGAGTCGGTATCCAATGAAAAGGGCGTACCGGCGAGCGTAATTTTTGAAGCGCTGGAGCTGGCTCTGGCCACTGCTACCAAAAAGCGTTTTGAAGACGAAGTTGACCTGCGTGTGGAAATTAACCGCCACACCGGTTCTTACGAAACTTTCCGTCGCTGGACGGTCGTCGAAGAGAATGATCTCGACGATCCGGCCATCGAAACCTGGCCAACCAAGGTTGCTGAAACGCATCCAGGTGCCAAGGTTGGCGACGTCGTTGAAGAAAAGATCGAATCCATCGAGTTCGGCCGCATCGCTGCGCAGACTGCAAAGCAAGTCATCGTGCAGAAAGTTCGCGAAGCCGAGCGCGCTCAAGTGGTCGACGCTTATCGCGAGCGCCTGGGAGAAATCATCTCCGGCACCGTGAAAAAAGTCACCCGCGACAACGTGATCGTCGATCTGGGTAACAACGCTGAAGCGTTGCTGGCCCGTGAAGACATCATTTCTCGCGAAACTTTCCGTGTCGGCGTGCGTCTGCGTGCGCTGCTCAAGGAAATCCGCACCGAGAACCGCGGCCCGCAGCTGATCCTGTCGCGTACCGCGCCGGAAATGCTGATCGAGCTGTTCCGCATCGAAGTGCCGGAAATTGCCGAAGGCCTGATCGAAGTAATGGCAGCGTCCCGTGATCCGGGTTCGCGCGCCAAGATCGCCGTCCGCTCCAAGGACAAACGCATCGACCCGCAGGGCGCTTGCATCGGTATGCGCGGTTCGCGCGTCCAGGCAGTGTCGGGTGAGTTGGGCGGTGAGCGTGTTGATATCGTCCTCTGGGATGACAACCCGGCTCAGTTCGTGATCAACGCCATGTCCCCGGCTGAGGTTGCGGCAATTATCGTTGACGAAGATGCCCATGCAATGGACATCGCCGTTGGCGCAGACAATCTGGCTCAGGCCATCGGTCGCGGTGGTCAGAACGTGCGTCTGGCCAGCCAATTGACTGGCTGGACCCTGAACGTGATGACCGAATCGGACATCCAGGCTAAGCAGCAAGCAGAAACCGGCGACATCCTGCGCAACTTCATCGACGAGCTGGAAGTCGACGAAGACCTGGCACAGGTGCTGGTAGATGAAGGCTTCACCAGCCTGGAAGAGATTGCCTACGTACCGTTGGAAGAAATGCTCAACATCGACGGCTTTGACGAAGATACCGTCAACGAGCTTCGCGCTCGTGCCAAGGATCGTTTGTTGACCAAAGCCATCGCTACTGAGGAAAAGCTGGCAGACGCCCATCCGGCCGAAGACCTGCTCTCGCTTGAGGGTATGGACAAGGATTTGGCGATGGAACTGGCGGTGCGCGGCGTAATTACCCGCGAAGACCTGGCCGAGCAGTCTATTGACGACCTGCTCGACATCGACGGCATTGACGATGATCGTGCCGGCAAGTTGATCATGGCCGCCCGAGCCCACTGGTTCGAGTAATTAGGCGCGGCCTGAGGAGAGAAGTGCATGACGCAAGTCACGGTGAAACAACTGGCCGATGAGGTCAAAACACCGGTAGAGCGCCTGTTGCAGCAGATGCGTGAGGCAGGTCTGCCGCACACCGCCGCCGAAGAAAATGTGACTGACAGTGAGAAGCAGTCCCTGCTGACTCACTTGAAAAGCAGCCACAAGGCGAAAGTGGAAGAACCACGCAAGATCACGCTGCAGCGTAAAACCACCAGCACCCTGCGTGTGGCTGGTAGCAAAAGCATCAGCGTAGAAGTTCGCAAAAAGAAAGTTTTCGTACAGCGTAGCCCGGAAGAAATCGAAGCCGAACGCAAGCGTGAACTGGATGAGCGTCGCGCAGTAGAAAATGCTGCTCGTCAGAAGGCTGAAGAAGAAGCCAAGCAGCGCGCCGAAGAAGAAGCGCGCCGCCAGCCTGCTGCTGCGCAGACCGCTACCAGCGACGCCGTTGCGGCGCCGGCTGCAGCTGCCGAACCTGTTCGCGAAAGCGCGCCGGTGGTTGCCGCTGCTCCAGCTCCGTCTGCTGATGTTCGCAACAAGCAGAACGAACAGCGCCGTCCTGACAAGCCGCGTGCCGACGACAACAATCGTCGCAGCGGTGGTGGTGATGGCGAGCGCAAAAACGCTCCGCATCGCGCATCGGTCAAAGAAAAAGCGCCGGCTCCACGTGTGGCGCCACGCACTACCGACGAAGAAAGCGATGGCTTCCGTCGCGGTGGTCGCGGCAAGGCCAAGCTGAAGAAGCGCAACGCCCACGGTTTCCAGAGCCCAACCGGCCCTGTCGTGCGTGATGTGCAGATCGGCGAGACCATCACTGTTGGCGATCTCGCCAATCAGATGTCGGTCAAGGCTGCTGAAATCATCAAGTTCATGTTCAAACTGGGTACTCCAGCGACCATCAACCAAGTGCTTGATCAGGAAACTGCTCAACTGGTAGCCGAAGAACTGGGCCACAAAGTGACCCTGGTCAGCGACACCGCTCTGGAAGATTCCCTGGCCGAGTCCCTGAAGTTTGAAGGTGAGTCGTTCTCCCGTGCGCCAGTCGTGACCGTAATGGGCCACGTTGACCACGGTAAAACTTCCCTGCTCGACTACATCCGTCGTGCCAAGGTAGCTGCTGGCGAAGCCGGTGGTATCACCCAGCACATCGGTGCATACCACGTTGAAACCGAACGCGGCATGGTCACCTTCCTCGATACCCCGGGTCACGCTGCGTTTACCGCAATGCGTGCTCGTGGTGCCAAGGCGACCGACATCGTGATTCTGGTGGTTGCAGCGGACGATGGCGTGATGCCGCAGACCATTGAAGCTGTTCAGCACGCAGTAGCGGCTGGCGTTCCACTGGTTGTTGCAGTGAACAAAATCGACAAGCCGGGCGCCGATCTTGATCGCATCCGTAGCGAGCTGTCGGTTCACGGCGTGACTTCCGAAGAGTGGGGCGGTGATACGCCGTTCGTACCGGTGTCGGCGAAAGTCGGTACTGGCGTGGACGAGCTGCTTGAAGCCGTTCTGCTGCAAGCTGAAGTTCTCGAACTGAAAGCAACTCCATCGGCTCCTGGCCGTGGCGTTGTGGTTGAATCGCGTCTCGACAAAGGTCGTGGCCCGGTTGCAACCGTTCTGGTTCAAGACGGTACCCTGCGCCAAGGCGACATGGTCCTGGTCGGTTCGAACTATGGCCGTGTGCGTGCCATGCTCGACGAGAACGGCAAGCCAATCAAGGAAGCCGGTCCTTCCATCCCTGTCGAGATCCTCGGCCTGGACGGTACTCCGGACGCTGGCGACGAGATGAGCGTGGTTGCCGACGAGAAGAAAGCCCGTGAAGTGGCTCTGTTCCGTCAAGGCAAGTTCCGCGAAGTCAAATTGGCTCGCGCTCATGCTGGCAAGCTGGAAAACATCTTCGAAAACATGGGTCAGGCCGAGAAGAAGACGCTCAACATCGTCCTCAAGTCCGACGTCCGTGGTTCGCTGGAAGCGTTGAACGGTGCCTTGAATGGCCTGGGCAACGACGAAGTACAAGTGCGCGTAGTGGGCGGCGGCGTTGGTGGTATCACCGAGTCCGACGCTAACCTGGCACTGGCTTCCAACGCTGTACTGTTCGGCTTCAACGTGCGTGCCGATGCTGGCGCACGGAAGATCGTCGAGCAGGAAGGTCTGGACATGCGTTACTACAACGTGATCTACGACATCATCGAAGACGTCAAGAAAGCCCTGACCGGCATGCTCGGCAGCGATGTTCGCGAGAACATCCTGGGTGTGGCCGAAGTGCGTGACGTGTTCCGTTCGCCGAAGTTTGGCGCGATCGCTGGTTGCATGGTGATCGAAGGTGTTGTGCACCGTAACCGTCCGATCCGTGTACTGCGTGAAGACATCGTTATCTTCGAAGGCGAGCTGGAATCCCTGCGCCGCTTCAAGGATGACGCTTCCGAAGTACGTGCCGGCATGGAATGCGGTATCGGCGTGAAGAGCTACAACGACGTCAAAGTCGGCGACAAGATCGAAGTCTTCGAGAAGGTTCAGGTTGCTCGCAGCCTCTAACTCGCGTACTTCAGGAGCCGTGATGGTCGGCCGCACTCAACAGTGTGGCGCATCACCCGGACTCTAAACGCAACGCCCGGTCTGGCTTTTGTCAGGCCGGGCGTTTGCCGCTTTCAGACCTTGCGGGTTTCGCCGCGGGGCAGTAACAGGTAACAAAATCATGGCAAAAGAATACAGCCGTACCCAACGTATCGGCGATCAGATGCAGCGCGAGCTGGCTCAACTGATCCGTCGCGAAGTCAAAGACCCGCGCGTCGGCCTGGTCACCATTACCGCAGTAGAAGTCAGCCGTGACGTTGGTCACGCGAAGATCTTCATCACCGTGATGGGCCAGGACAACGCCGAAGATATCGCGCAAAGCATCAAGGTGCTGAATGCCGCCGCAGGTTTCCTGCGGATGCAACTGGCCCGTGAAATGAAACTGCGCAGCGTGCCGCAATTGCACTTCCACTACGACGAATCCGTTGTCCGTGGTGCGCACCTGTCGGCCCTGATCGAGCGTGCCGTGGCTGAAGACAATCAGCATCCGGTCGCTGCTGAACCTGAAGACACCAAGGAGTAATTCGGTGGCTCAGGTCAAACGTATCCGTCGTAACGTCAGCGGTATCATCTTGCTCGACAAGCCGTTGGGGTTCACTTCCAACGCCGCGTTGCAGAAGGTTCGCTGGCTGCTCAATGCCGAGAAGGCCGGTCACACCGGCAGCCTCGATCCATTGGCCACCGGTGTCTTGCCGTTGTGCTTTGGTGAGGCCACCAAGTTCTCGCAGTACCTGCTCGATTCCGACAAGGCTTATGAAACCCTGGCGCAGCTGGGCAAGACCACCACCACGGCGGATGCCGAAGGTGAAGTTTTGCAGGAGCGCCCGGTGACCGTTGGTCGCACCGATATCGAGGCAGCATTGCCGAAATTTCGTGGGCAAATCAGTCAGATACCGCCGATGTACTCGGCGCTCAAGCGTGATGGCCAGCCGCTGTACAAGTTGGCGCGTGCAGGCGAAGTAGTGGAGCGCGAACCGCGTTCTGTTACTATTGCGCGCTTGGAATTACTGGCCTTCGAAGGCGATACTGCGCGACTTGCGGTGGATTGCAGCAAAGGCACCTATATTCGCACCCTGGTGGAGGATATCGGTGAGCAACTCGGTTGTGGTGCGTACGTCGCTGAATTGCGCCGTACCCAGGCCGGGCCTTTCACCCTGGCGCAGACCGTGACCCTCGAAGAGCTTGAGGCGGTTCATGCCGAAGGCGGCAACGAAGCGGTTGATCGCTTCCTGATGCCATCGGACAGCGGCCTGCAGGATTGGCCGCTGCTGCACTTCTCGGAAGCGAGCGCGTTCTACTGGCTCAACGGCCAGCCGGTGCGTGCCCCGGATGCTCCGAAGTTCGGCATGGTGCGGGTACAGGATCACAATGGTCGCTTCATCGGTATCGGTGAAGTGAGCGAAGACGGGCGCATTGCGCCACGTCGACTGATTCGGTCGGAATGACCGAAACCGGTCTGTGTCAAAGCAGGCTGGCGAGGGTGGCTGTTAACAGGCACGGTCACTACTCATTTATAGATACAGGGATTTGTCCCTGGCCTGTTGAAGTTGTTTCTTTGAAACAGCTTCCTGATAAAAGGATTGCCTCATGGCTCTCGACGTTCAAGAAAAAGCTCAAATCGTTGCTGACTACCAGCAAGCTGTTGGTGACACTGGTTCGCCAGAAGTGCAAGTTGCACTGCTGACCCACAACATCAACAAGCTGCAAGGTCACTTCAAGGCCAACGGTAAAGATCACCACTCCCGTCGTGGTCTGATCCGCATGGTAAACCAGCGTCGCAAGCTGCTGGACTACCTGAAAGGCAAGGATCTGGGTCGTTATCAGACTCTGATCGGTCGCCTGGGTCTGCGTCGCTAATCAGCGATTGCGCTATGAGGTTGGTTGTCTGTCGGACGTCTGCGGTTTACCGCCGACGGCTTGCAGGCTCCCAGCCTCAAGTTTTATCTGGATACACGTTTTACCCTGGACAGGCGTTGGGCCGATTCCCGACATTGCCCAAGAATTCGCAAGAAACCAGTTCCCCCAAGAGCCACAAAGAAGGTAGGACACCGTGAACCCGGTAATCAAAAAATTCCAGTTCGGTCAATCGACCGTTACCCTCGAGACTGGCCGTATCGCCCGTCAGGCCTCCGGCGCAGTATTGGTCACCGTTGACGACGACGTCAGCGTATTGGTGACTGTAGTCGGTGCAAAACAAGCCGATCCAGGCAAGGGCTTCTTCCCTCTGTCGGTTCACTACCAGGAAAAGACTTACGCTGCCGGTAAGATCCCTGGCGGTTTCTTCAAGCGTGAAGGCCGTCCTTCCGAGAAAGAAACCCTGACTTCCCGACTGATCGACCGTCCGATCCGTCCGCTGTTCCCAGAAGGCTTCATGAACGAAGTGCAGGTTGTCTGCACCGTCGTTTCCACCAGCAAAAAGACCGATCCGGACATCGCTGCGATGATCGGTACCTCGGCTGCCCTGGCCATCTCGGGCATTCCGTTCGACGGCCCGATCGGCGCCGCTCGCGTAGCTTTCCACGAAAGCACCGGCTACCTGCTGAACCCGACTTACGAGCAGCAAGCAGCTTCGAGCCTGGACATGGTCGTTGCCGGTACTTCCGACGCCGTACTGATGGTTGAATCGGAAGCCAAAGAGCTGACCGAAGACCAGATGCTGGGCGCGGTACTGTTTGCTCACGACGAGTTCCAGGTTGTGATCAACGCGGTTAAAGAACTGGCTGCCGAAGCTGCCAAGCCAACCTGGACCTGGGCTCCTGCGCCAGAAGCCACCGAACTGCTGGGCGCTATCCGTGCCGAGTTCGGCGAGGCGATCTCCCAGGCTTATACCATCACCGTCAAGGCCGACCGTTATGCGCGTCTGGGCGAGCTGAAGGATCAAGTCGTTGCCAAGCTGTCCGGTGAAGAAGGCCAGCCTTCTTCCAGCGAAGTCAAAGCCGCTTTCGGCGAAATCGAATACCGCACCGTTCGCGAAAACATCGTTAACGGCAAGCCACGTATCGACGGTCGCGACACCAAAACCGTACGTCCGCTGAACATCGAAGTCGGCGTTCTGCCGAAGACTCACGGTTCGGCGCTGTTCACCCGTGGTGAAACCCAGGCTCTGGTAGTCGCGACTCTGGGCACCGCCCGTGACGCACAGCTGCTGGACACCCTGGAAGGCGAGAAAAAAGACCCGTTCATGCTGCACTACAACTTTCCTCCGTTCTCGGTAGGTGAGTGTGGTCGCATGGGTGGCGCTGGTCGTCGTGAAATCGGTCACGGCCGTCTGGCCCGTCGTTCGGTTTCGGCCATGCTGCCAGCCGCTGACGTGTTCCCGTACACCATCCGCGTGGTTTCGGAAATCACCGAATCCAACGGTTCGAGCTCGATGGCTTCCGTTTGCGGCGCTTCCCTGGCCCTGATGGACGCTGGTGTGCCGATGAAGGCGCCGGTTGCCGGTATCGCCATGGGTCTGGTTAAAGAAGGCGAGAAATTTGCCGTCCTGACCGACATCCTCGGTGACGAAGACCACCTGGGCGACATGGACTTCAAAGTAGCCGGTACCGCCAAAGGCGTTACTGCGCTGCAGATGGACATCAAGATCAAGGGCATCACCGAAGAAATCATGGAGATCGCTCTGGGCCAAGCCCTGGAAGCGCGCCTGAATATCCTCGGTCAGATGAACCAGATCATCGGCCAGTCGCGTACCGAACTGTCGGCCAACGCTCCGACCATGATCGCGATGAAAATCGACACCGACAAGATCCGTGACGTTATCGGTAAAGGTGGCGCGACCATCCGTGCGATCTGCGAAGAAACCAAGGCTTCGATCGACATCGAAGACGACGGTTCGATCAAGATCTTCGGTGAAACCAAGGAAGCTGCTGAAGCTGCACGTCAGCGCGTTCTGGGTATTACCGCTGAAGCCGAGATCGGCAAGATCTACGTCGGTAAAGTTGAGCGCATCGTCGACTTCGGCGCATTCGTCAACATCCTGCCGGGCAAAGACGGTCTGGTGCACATTTCGATGCTGAGCGACGCTCGCGTAGAGAAAGTGACCGACATCCTGAAAGAAGGCCAGGAAGTGGAAGTGCTGGTACTGGACGTGGACAACCGCGGCCGTATCAAGCTGTCCATCAAAGACGTGGCAGCGGCCAAGGCTTCGGGCGTTTAATCAGCCCAAAGCGTTAGCGCAATAAAAATGCCCCGCCGTGAAAACGGTGGGGCATTTTTTTGTCTGTGAAATACCCGGACATTCTGCGAAGTTGCCGGACTTCAAGACCGGTGCTAGGTTTAGCCCACCGCCCGTGTAGCTCAGCCGGTAGAGCAGCGCACTCGTAACGCGAAGGTCGCAGGTTCGATTCCTGTCTCGGGCACCACCTCTCTTATTTCACCTTGCGGCTCAGATCCTCGACGGTACGTTTGAGCTGATCCATCGCCCGATCCTGATCGTTGATTTTCTGCTTCAGATTCGAAATCTCGCTGCTGTTCGAGTTGGAACTGGAGCCACTGTTGCGCTTGAGGTCTTCGACCTGACGACCTAGCGTGTCCAGTTCACGGTCCTGGTCTTTGACCTTGTTTTTCAGATCATCGATTTCCTTGCCGCTGGAGCTGGAGTTCGAACCGTTGCTGCGTTTGAGCTCTTCGATCTGCCGCGACTGGTCACTGATCGTGTCGCGCATTTTTTGCAGTTCGTCGACGCTGATGTCGCTTCTGATGACGACATCTTTGCCGTAATCGTTGTGAATCAGGGCAACCTTGTCGCCGTAGGAGGAACTGCTACTGCTCAACTCGACAGCCATTGCGTTTGCAGGCAGGGCCAGAACAGCCATCAGCGCGGTAGCGGGCACAACAGAGAGAATCTTCGAAAAGCTGCGCATCACTGGTTTTCCTTGTGAACAGCGAAGACGTGCCGAAGTGGCACATCGCTATGACTCGAAATCCGCATTTATGTTCCGCAGGTCAACTTTTTGTGCGAGAGATGTAAAGAGCCGTGTAATTCGTCACGCAAACGTCCTATATTCAGTGCCTGCATGAGCATCGCCCAGCAGTTTTCAGATGATCCCGAATGGTTCCGAAGGCCGGAAAAATCCGCGTCAGAGAGATCCTTGATGATCCAGATCCATCCTCCATTCTTACGATCAGCGAGAACGCCATGACCGAACTAACTCAAGAGCAACGTCACGAACAAGCGCTGGAAAAGTACAAGCTTGATGCGCCCCAGCTGCTGGAAGAGATCAAGGATCTCAGTTCCGACGATCAGAAAGACCAGATTCAGTGGGCATTCGAAGACGAAGCCGAAGCCCAGGGCCTGCAGCCGTGGGAGCTGACACTCAAGTACACGAGCACGCCGCAGGAGTTCGAGGCACAGCGCCTTGTGCTGCACAAAGAGGCGGCCGAAGTGCTGGGTGTCGAGTGGGACGAGTACTGCGAGATGAATAATCTGGTGGTCTGAAACAAAAACGCCAGCCTCAACCGGGCTGGCGTTTTTTATTGCGTGAATCCTTCAGAGGCTCAAGCGCATCGACAGGTCCACCGCTTTGACATCCTTGGTCATCGCGCCGATCGAGATGTAGTCCACCCCGGTTTCGGCGATCGGCAGCAGTGTGCTTTCGTTGATGCCGCCGCTGGCTTCCAGTTTCGCCTTGCCGCCGTTCAGGCGCACTGCTTCGCGCATGTCATCCAGGCTCAGTTCGTCGAGCATGATGATGTCGGCGCCGGCGGCCAGTGCCTCTTTCAGCTCCTCCAGACTTTCCACTTCGACTTCCACCGGTTTGCCCGGCGCAATCTTGTGCGCGGCGGCAATGGCCTGCGGGATGCCACCGCTGGCGGCGATGTGGTTTTCCTTGATCAGGAACGCGTCGTACAGACCGATGCGATGGTTGTGGCAGCCACCGCAGGTCACCGCGTATTTCTGCGCCAGCCGCAGGCCTGGCAGGGTTTTTCGGGTGTCGAGCAACTTGACCTGAGTGGTGCCGACGAAATCGGCCAGGTACTGCGCGCGCGTGGCCACACCGGACAGCAGTTGCAGGAAGTTCAGCGCACTGCGTTCACCGGTCAGCAGCGAACGGGCCGGGCCTTCCAGATGAAATAGCGGTTGATTGGGCTTTACCCGCTCGCCATCGATCACTTGCCAGTGCACCGCGACCCGCGGATCAAGCTGGCGAAACACTGCATCGACCCAAGCGGTGCCGCAGATGACAGCCGCGTCGCGAGTGATGATGGTGGCTTTGGCCAGACGTTCGGCCGGGATCAGTTGCGCGGTAATGTCGCCGCTGCCGATGTCTTCGAGCAACGCACGGCGCACGTTGGCTTCGATTTCGGCGGTCAAATCGGCGAGACGTAGATTCGGCATAACGGGCTCCACAAACAAAGTGGTTCGATTATAGGGGCATGGCGCGAGCCAACCCAAGGCGAGAACGCGCGTGGCAGCCTGCATCCGGTCGATTTTCTTTGAGCAAAACCGGCCAGGCGTGGTCACTGAAAGGGGCGGTATAGGGGAAACCCTGACGGCTATGGCGCCGGGTGCAAGTTATGAAAGATAATTCGCCTTGCATTTGACGTCATAGCTTTGACGTGCAGAGCGGCCAAAGTTGTTGAGACCTGTGGGAGCGAGCTTGCTCGCGAAAGCGCAGTGTCAGTCACCAACAATGTCACTGACAGATCGCCTTCGCGAGCAAGCTCGCTCCCACAGGAGGCTTATGTTGAAAGTGACCGAACGAATCACCGTTTCAGGAGGCTTGGATGCACAACGACGGGAAAGTAGTGCCTTTGCACAAGGCGGCTACCGATCAGGCGAATCATTCGCCGCTCGCCCGCCTGCCTGTGATTCTGCTTCAGGTTCGCGACAAGGCTGCCCAGCAACTGCGTCACGGTTTGCAGGAACTGTTCGATAACGCCGACGACACACTGTTTGAAATGGCCGACCGGGCGCGCAACGACATTGAGCAGAACATCTTTTTCGAAGCCATGCGCGACCTGCGTCTCAAACGTAAAAACATCGAGCGCGGCTTTCTTGAGCAATTCTTCGAAGCCTTCGTCGGTCTGACGCAATACGATCCCACGCACAACACGCTGCCCCATGCCTTGATATACGACGAGTTGGCCCCCCGCAGCGACGACATGGAGCGCAGCGTGGCGGTCGAGACCATGGTTGGTCGCGTACTCAAGCGTGACGGCTTCGCGCTCGATCAACTGACCGCGCGGCTTAACGCGCTGCTCGGCAACACCCTCGACGATCAACACAACCCGCTTGGCCCGGCGATGCTTTGCGAGTTTTTCCTGCAGGCCGGGCGAAACCTGGGCGTGGAGATCAAGGTCAAGCTGATCCTGCTCAAACTCTTCGAGCGTTATGTCTTGACCGACACCGAGCAGCTTTACGCCGAAGCCAATCAATTGCTGCTCGCCACCGGAGTGTTGCCCGAGCTGAAAGCGGCCCCGGCGCGCCGTGCGATTGATCGTGCGATCGCCAATGTGAACAGCGATGAAAGCGACGACACGCCGCCCGTCGACGAAGGCGTGCAGGAGGTTTTCGCCGCACTGCAGCAACTGCTCGCGCACGTCCGTGGCAGTGTCGCGCCGACGCTGGAATCCAGCGTTGCGGCGCAGCCGATTTCCACTCGCGACCTGCTGCGCCTGCTCTCGCATTTGCAACAGTACGTGCCGACGCTGGCGGCTCAGGATGACTTCGATCTGCGCAATCAGCTCGAACAACTGCTGACCCGGGTCAGCGTCAGAAGTGGCAAATCGCGGATCGTGGGCGATGCGGACGAAGACGTGATCAATCTGATTGCCATGGTCTTCGACTGCATTCTTGAAGACCGCAATGTGCCGGATTCGCTTAAGGCGCTGATCGCCCGGTTGCAGATCCCGATGCTCAAGGTCGCGGTGCTCGACAAGAGTTTCTTCAGCCGCAGCAGTCATCCGGCGCGGCGCCTGCTCAACGAAATCGCCGAGGCGGCCATGGGCTGGGGCGGCTGCGACGGTGAGGCGCGCGACAGCTTGTACCTGCGTATCGAACAAGTGGTGCAGCGTCTGCTGACCGATTTTGTCGATGATCCGGCGATTTTCTCCGAGTTACTGGCTGATTTTCTCGCCTTCACCAGCGATGAGCGCCGCCGCAGCGAGTTGCTTGAACAGCGCCTGCGTGACGCCGAAGAGGGGCGAGCGAAAACCGAGCTGGCGCGGCGCCGGGTCGAGCGGGCGTTGAATCAAGCGCTGCTGGGTAAAGTACTTCCACCGTCCGTGGTCACCTTCGTACAGGACGCCTGGAGCAAAGTATTGCTGTTGACGTGCCTCAAGCATGGTGATCAGTCAGCCGAATGGCAGGCCGATGTGCAGACCATGGAGCAATTGATCTGGAGTGTGCAGCGTCATGAAGACGCTGAATCCAGCTTGCGCTTGCTGGCACTGGTGCCGGGGTTGCTCAAGTCGCTGCGTGATGGTCTGAGCAGTTCGGCGTTTGACCCCTTTGCCACCAGCGAGTTTTTCAGTGAACTGGAAGCCCTGCATGTGCAGGTGCTGGAGCGTTCCGTTGCGGCTGATCAGGCCGCGCCCATGATCGAGGTGTCGCAGCAGATCGTGCTGCAAACCGCCGACGACAGCAGCATGGCATTGACGTCGGTACGCTTGCCCCACGATGCCGCCGGTCTGCGCCAGGTCGAGCAACTGCGCCTGGGCAGTTGGGTGGCGTTTCAGGAAGACGATGAACACAGTCTGCGCTGCAAACTGGCGGCCATCATCGAAGCCACCGGCAAGTATGTATTTGTCGATCGCACCGGCATGAAGGTGCTGGAGCGCAGCCGCAGCGCGCTGGCCGTGGAATTCGAGCGCGGCGCGGTACGTGCGCTGGATGACACCTTGCTGTTCGACCGCGCGCTGGAGTCGGTGCTGGGCAATCTGCGGCGACTCAATCGCGGCAAGTGATCGCGCGCCGGGGGCTGATCGCGGCATACTGGGCGCCTACACAGTCGGCGTTGAAGGAATCGGTATGCAGTTGGATCCCGCTAGCGGGTGGTGTCACGGGGTGCAGGTCTGCCCATCGCCCAACTTCAATGAACGCCCGGCGGGCGAAATTTCCCTGTTGGTCATTCACAACATCAGCCTGCCGCCGGCGCAGTTTGCCACGGGCAAGGTGCAGGAGTTTTTCCAGAATCGTCTGGATGTCACCGAACATCCCTACTTTGCAGGGATCGCTGACCTGCGCGTCTCGGCGCATTTCCTGATTGAACGTGACGGCAAGGTCACCCAGTTTGTCTCCTGTCTTGAGCGGGCGTGGCATGCCGGCGTGTCGGTCTTCGAAGGACGGGAAACCTGTAACGATTTTTCCGTGGGCATCGAGCTCGAAGGCACTGATGATCTACCGTTCACCGACGCGCAGTATCAGGCGTTGACGGCGTTGACCCGCCAATTGCAAAGCGCATTTCCGGCGATCACCGGCGCCCGCATTTGTGGGCACAGCGATATTGCACCCGGGCGTAAGACCGATCCTGGCCCGGCATTCGACTGGGTGCGTTACCGCGCAGCCCTGGCACAAGAGGAAGGACAATGAGTTTTCTGGTGTTACTGCTGGCGTTGTGGATCGAGAAGTTTTCGGCCCTGCGCCATCGGGTTCAACGCGATGGCGGATGGATCCGCGAACTGAACAAACTCGAAACCAGCGCGCGGCTGGCCAAACAGCCCTGGCTGGTGCTGACGATTCTGGTGCTGTTTCCGGTGGCGTTGCTGGCGCTGTTGCTAGTGGTGCTGGAACCGGTGGCCTACGGCTTGCTGGCGTTGCCGGTGCATTTGCTGGTGGTGATTTACAGTCTGGGGCGCGGCGACTTGCTTGGCGGTCTTGGGCCGTTTCGCGATGCCTGGCGCCGCGAGGATCTGCAAGCGGCGGCACATGTGGCCAAACGCGATCTGAACATTTGCGCCGACAGCGGCGAGCAGTTGCTTGAAAGCGTGCAGGGGCATCTGCTGTGGCAGGCTTATCAGAGCTTTTTTGCGGTGATCTTCTGGTATTTCGTGCTCGGCCCGGTGGCGGCATTGGCGTATCGCCTGCTGGCGCTGGCGCAGGAACACGGGCAGAACCCGGCATTGGTCGAGCGTGCCGCGCAATTGCGGCATGCCTTTGACTGGCTGCCGGTACGTTTGCTGGCCGCGAGTCTGGCGCTGGTCGGCAACTTTGTCGCGGTCAGTCGGGTGATGCTGCATGAATTGCTCAACTGGAATATCAGCGCGGCGCAACTGATCAACCGGGTCGGTCTGGCGGCGGGCGAGATTCCACCTCCCGTGGTCGGGCCGGAAGGCATCAATACCCTCGATTGCCTGTGGGAGTTGCTGTTGCGCGCGGCGGTGCTGTGGTATGCCGGGTTTGCCTTGTGGACGGTTCTGGTTCACTGATTCAAAGAAAGATCAAAAGATCGCAGCCTGCGGTAGCTCCTACGAGGAGGTCTGTGTGTCGCGGGCTGCGATGTCGTTAACCTTAAGTTACAAAACCTCCCTTCGATTTGAGCTATACAGAGATGGCGCCCGATAGTGGCTATCTGCTGTCGCCCCGCGCCTGCCAATAAAAACAAGAAAAACCAAGGGAGACTTCCAGTGAAGAGCTTGCTCTATCCCGCCGTCTCGCTGATGAACCGTCTGAGCTTCGGCATGAAGTTCAGCCTGATCAGCGTGCTGTTCCTGGTGCCGATGCTGGTGACCAATTTCTATCTGGTGCGCGATTCCTATCGCGAATTCCAGGGCACTCGGGTCGAACTGCAAAGCCTCGATCTGCTGGGCAGCAGCCTAGCCCTGCGCCGGGATCTGGAAACCCTCAACAATCTGGTGCAGATCAACGTCACCCTCGGCCAGTCCGGCAAGGCCGGCAATGTCGAGGCGCAGATCACCACCCTCGAGCAAGCGGTTTTGACGCGCTTGCAAGAGCTGACGGCGATGACCGACGATCCCGAACAGATTCAGGTGTTCGACGGCAAACGCGATGAAATGATCGCCGCGTTCAAGGCCCAGCAAACGGAAAACTCGCTGCAAAGCAAAAGCGCGCTGATCGGCAAATTGTTGGCCAGTGCGCAGATTTTCAGCCAGATCATCAGCAGTCAGGCCGGACTCAGCCGCGATAATCAGAGCGATATCCGTCAGCTCAGCGAACTGGTCACCCTGATCACGCCGACCGTCACGCAAACCCTCGGCGAAGGCCGGGCCATGGGTTCGTATTCATTGGGCCAGGGTTTTCTTAACAGTTCGTCGAGCACGCGTTTTGATGAGCTGATGGTGCAGATCGAAAAACTCCAGGCCGAATACGGCCTGAAGCTGCAGGACGCCCTCGGCTCCAGCAAAGCCGCGCGGGAAAACCTCAGCGCGGCGGCCGAGAGCAGCAAGGGCTCGCTGAAACAGGCCAGCGAACTGTTCGAAGAACAAGTGGTGATGGCTGACACGCTCGATGCACCGTGGCAGGCGTTTTACGATCAGGTCACCGGGCTGATCGACCGGACTTACCAGCTCAACGAAGCCACGTTGAAATTCCTCGACACTCAATTGCAGCAACGTCTGGCGCAGAACCGCACGCACATGGTCTTGCAGGCGGTGGCGCTGTCGGTGGTGTTTGTGCTGATTTTCTACCTCTATGGTGGTTTCTACGCCTCGACCCGCACCACGCTGAAACGCTTGGGCGCGATGATGGACAAGGTCGCGGCCGGCGACATGACGGTCAACTTCATGGCCAACAGTCGCGATGAATTGGGTGAGTTGGGCGAAGTGTTCAATGGCACGGTGCGCAAGATTCATGACTTGATCGAGCGCGTGGGGCAGACCGTCGCCGAGGTCGAGCGCCAGGCCGGGCAGGTTGAAAACGTCTCGGCGCAAAGCAACCAGGCGGTCGCCGGACAGCGCACGCAGATTGAGCAAGTGGCGACGGCGATGAATCAGATGTCGGCAACCTCACTGGAGGTGGCGCGCAGTGCCGCCGCAGCGGTGAGCAGTGCCCACAGTGTGAATGACGAGACTATCAGCGGTCGCGGTCTGGTCGAATCACAACAGGGCAGCATTGCCGCGCTGGCCAGCGAAATCGATCAGTCGGTGTTGGTGATCAACCAGTTGGCCAGTGACAGCCAGGCGATCAGTCGTGTACTGGAAGTGATCAAGAGCATCGCCGAACAAACCAACTTGCTCGCGCTCAACGCCGCGATCGAAGCAGCCCGTGCTGGCGAGCAGGGACGCGGTTTTGCTGTGGTTGCCGACGAAGTGCGCACCCTGGCCAAACGCACCCAGCAATCGACCGAAGAAATCGAACAGATGATCGCCAAACTGCACGGCGGTGTCGGCGCGGCGGTGAAAGCCATGGGCGTCAGCCATCAGATGGCCAATGGCACGGTCGGGCAGTCGGAGAAGGTCCAGCAGGCGCTGGAAAACATCCTCGGTGCGGTCGGCATGATCGTCGATCAGAACCAGCAGATCGCTGCGGCGGTTGAGCAGCAAACGGCGGTGGCCCATGACATTGATCAGAATATCGTTGAGATCAACCGCGCCGGTGAGCGTACGGCGCAGGGGGCGCACCAGACTGAGGATGCCAGCCGGGCGTTGTCGGCCCAGGTGGTAGAACTCAAACAGCTGATCAGCGCCTTCCGCGTCTGAGCTGTACACAAATCCCCTGAAGGAGCTGCGGCACGCTGCGATCTTTTGATCTTGATTTCAAAGATCAAAAGATCGCAGCCTCGTTTCACTCGACAGCTCCTACAGGGGGGGTTACCAGCCGAATACTTCGCAGCTGTTGGCGGTGCTGGTGGCGGCCAGTTGTTCGGGGGTGATATTCATCAGCTCGGCCAGCGCCGCGCAAATCGCTGGCAAGTGCGCCGGTGAATTGCGAACGCCGGGAAACATCGCGGGCGCCATGTCCGGTGAGTCGGTTTCCAGCACGATCGACTCCAGCGGCAGTTCCGCCAGTACCCGATGCATGCGCAACGCCTGCGGCCAGGTCGGTGCGCCGCCCAGGCCCAGTTTGAATCCGAGTTTGATGTACTCCCGCGCTTCTTCACCGCTGCCGGCGAAGGCGTGGATGATTCCCGCGCGTTTGAGCTTGAAGCGTTTGAGCGTAGCGATCACCGCCGCATGGCTGCGGCGCACATGGATCAGCGCCGGCAAATGAAAGTCAGCGGCCAGTTGTAGCTGCGCCTCGAACAGCGCCTGTTGCCGCGCGCGGTCGAGGGTTTCGATGAAGTAGTCCAGACCGATCTCGCCCACCGCACACAACTGCCGATGACCGCGTAATCGCGTCAGCCAATCACCCAGCGCCGACAAATCTTCGGGACGATGCTGATTGAGATAAACCGGATGCAGACCGAACGCCGCGTACAAGTCCGCATCGCTCTGCACCAGATCCCACACCCGTTGCCAGTTACCCTCATGGACACCCAACACCACCATCCGCCGCACCCCGAGCGCACGGCTTTCGGCGAGCAACGCCGAGCGATCGGCGTCGAAGTCGGGGAAGTCGAGATGGGTGTGGCTGTCGATCAGCTCCACGGCTCAGTCCCGGTGAATACGCTGTTTGAAGGTCCGCGCAATGGCCTGCACGCCAGGCTTGTACTCCGACTGCTCGACTGCCGCCAGCGCCAGTTCCAGCGCCTTGTCGGCGATCAGTTGGTGCTGCTGGGCCATGGCGTTGACCGGCAGCGGCAGGAAATCCAGCAACTGTGTATCACCGAAGGTGCCGAGACGCAGCGGCCGGGATTTCAGCGGAAAGTCATGCAGCGCATCGAACACGCCTTGCAGCAGCACGTAGGACGTCGTCACCAGTGCATCCGGCAAATGCCCCAGACGTTGCAGGAGTTCTTCCATCAGTTGCTTGCCGCACTCACGGCTGAAGGATTCGGCGTGTTCGACCAGCACTTCGCCTTTGAAATCGACCAGCGCCTCTTTGAAACCGGCGGCACGTTCCTGGCTGATGCTCAGTTCCGGGCGCGCGCCGAGCAGCACAATCTGCTTCGGTTGCGGATCGAGCAGGCTCTGGGTCAGGTGCAGGCTGGCTTCGCGGTCGTCACTGATCACCGAGCAGAAATGTTCCGGCTCCATGACGCGGTCGATGGCGATGATCGGCAGCCCTTTGGCCTGCAACTGCCGATAGCTGTCATCGCCGGCGGGCAGGCAACTGGCGACGATCAACGCATCACAACGACGCGCGCGGAACAGTTGCAGCAACTGCCGCTCGCTGTCCGGCGCATCGTCGGAGCTGGCGATCAGCAATTGATAACCACGTGCCCGCGCACCTTGTTCGAGCAGCTTGGCGATCCGCGCGTAACTGGGGTTTTCCAGATCCGGCAGAATAAAGCCCAGCGTGCGCGTATGCCGACTGCGCAGCCCGGCCGCTTGAGGGTTTGGCGTGAAGCCGTGCAGATCGACCACCGCCCGCACCCGCTCGACGGTGGCGTTGCTGATGCGTTGCTGTTCGGCCTTGCCGTTGATGACGTAGCTGGCGGTGGTCACGGACACTCCGGCCAACCGCGCGATATCACTGAGTTTCAACCCGGGATTTCCTTGTTTTTTCGAGCTTGCCGCCACATTTTCGCCAATCCTACCCGATTAGGGCAGGCGACTATTGTCGCAGCGCATCCGACAAGTTGGACTTCAAGGATGGGACATTATCGAGTAACGTGCCGATCAATCTAGATTAAACGTTTCAGCAAGCGTATTTTCTACGTTTTAGACGTCTTTGGCCGGTTCTGCCGTGAAACCGCCAAAACTGCCGCTGAAAAGCAAAGCGGTAAAGCGCCTAAGCTGCAAACCATCCAAAACAATACCTGGCACTCATGAAGCGCCAAAAAGGAGATCGCATGCTCGAGCTCACTATAGAGCAGATATCCATGGGCCAATCGGCTGTGGATAAACCCGCTGCCCTGCAACTGCTCGCCAATCACCTGGTGGCCGATGGTCTGGTTGCCGACGGTTACCTCGCTGGATTGCAGGCACGGGAAGCCCAGGGCTCGACCTTTCTCGGTCAAGGTATTGCCATTCCCCACGGGACCCCGGAAACCCGCGATCAGGTGTTTGCCACTGGCGTGCGCCTGATGCAGTTCCCGGAAGGCGTGGATTGGGGCGATGGCCAGATCGTTTATCTGGCGATTGGCATTGCCGCCAAATCCGACGAACACCTGCGCCTGCTGCAACTGCTGACCCGTGCCCTCGGCGAGACCGATCTGGGCCAGGCCCTGCGTCGCGCCAGTTCACCTGAGGCGCTGCTGAAATTGCTGCAAGGCGCGCCGCAGGAACTGGCGCTCGATGCGCAGATGATTGGCCTCGGTGTCTCGGCCGACGATTTCGAAGAACTGGTCTGGCGTGGCGCGCGTCTGCTGCGTCAGGCCGATTGTGTGAGCAACGGTTTTGCCGGCGTGTTGCAGCAGGTCGAAGCGCTGCCGCTGGGCGATGGTTTGTGGTGGCTGCACAGCGAGCAAACGGTGAAGCGTCCGGGCCTGGCGTTTGTTACGCCGGACAAACCGATGCGCTACCTCGGTCAGCCGCTTAGCGGTCTGTTCTGCCTGGCCAGCCTCGGCGAGGCACATCAAGCGTTGCTTGAACGCCTGTGTGCGTTGCTGATCGAAGGTCGCGGCCATGAATTGGGCCGCGCTACCAGCAGTCGCAAAGTTCTCGAAGTGCTCGGCGGTGAATTGCCCGCCGACTGGCCGAGCGCGCGTATTGCCCTGGCCAACGCCCACGGTCTGCACGCGCGCCCGGCGAAGATCCTCGCGCAACTGGCGAAGAGTTTTGATGGCGAGATTCGCGTGCGCATCGTCGACGGTCAGGACAGCGCCGTGTCGGTGAAGAGTCTGAGCAAACTGCTCAGCCTTGGCGCCCGTCGTGGTCAGGTGCTGGAGTTGATCGCCGAGCCGAGCATTGCCGCCGACGCTTTGCCGGCACTCTTGGCCGCTATCGAAGAGGGTCTCGGCGAAGAAGTCGAGCCGCTGCCAGCGGTGAGCCAGCAACGCGAAGTCATCGCCGACATCGCCGAAGTGCTGCTCGCCCCGGCCTCCGGCAGCCAGTTGCAAGCAATCCCGGCGGCACCCGGCATCGCTATCGGCCCGGCACACATCCAAGTGCAGCAAACCATCGATTATCCGCTGCGGGGCGAGTCCGCTGCCATCGAACGCGAACGTCTCAAGCAAGCGCTCAGCGATGTGCGCAGCGATATTCAGGGCCTGATCGAGCGCAGCAAAGCCAAAGCCATCCGCGAGATCTTCATCACCCATCAGGAAATGCTCGACGACCCGGACCTCACCGACGAAGTCGACACCCGCCTCAAACAAGGCGAAAGCGCCGAAGCGGCATGGATGGCGGTGATCGAAGCGGCGGCCAAACAGCAGGAATCGTTGCAGGACGCTTTGCTCGCCGAGCGTGCGGCGGATCTGCGTGACATCGGTCGCCGCGTGCTGGCGCAACTGTGTGGCGTGCAGACCGCGAGCGAGCCTGAACAACCGTACATTCTGGTGATGGACGAAGTCGGCCCGTCCGACGTCGCGCGGCTGGACCCGGCGCGTGTCGCGGGGATTCTCACCGCACGCGGCGGCGCCACCGCGCACAGTGCAATCGTTGCGCGAGCGCTCGGGATTCCGGCGCTGGTTGGCGCTGGCGCGGCAGTGTTGCTGCTGCAACCGGGCACGCCATTGCTGCTCGACGGCCAACGCGGTCGTCTGCACGTCGACGCCGATGCCGCGACTCTGCAACGCGCCACCGAAGAACGCGATACCCGCGAACAACGGCTGAAGATTGCCGCCGAACAACGTCATCAACCGGCACACACCACCGACGGTCACGCCGTCGAAGTCTTTGCCAACATTGGCGAAAGCGCTGGCGTGATCAGCGCGGTGGAGCAGGGCGCCGAAGGCATCGGTCTGCTGCGTACCGAACTGATTTTCATGGCCCATCCGCAAGCACCGGACGAAGCCACGCAAGAAGCCGAATACCGCCGCGTCCTCGATGGCCTCGCCGGTCGACCGCTGGTGGTGCGTACGCTGGACGTCGGTGGCGACAAACCGCTGCCGTATTGGCCGATTGCCAAGGAAGAAAACCCGTTCCTCGGCGTGCGCGGCATTCGCCTGACCTTGCAGCGCCCACAGATCATGGAAGCGCAATTGCGCGCCTTGCTGCGTTCGGCGGATAACCGTCCGTTGCGGATCATGTTCCCGATGGTCGGCAGCGTCGAAGAATGGCGTCAGGCCCGCGACATGACCGAACGTCTGCGTCTGGAAATTCCGGTGGCCGATCTGCAACTGGGGATCATGATCGAAGTGCCGTCCGCCGCGTTGCTCGCGCCGGTGCTGGCCAAGGAAGTCGACTTCTTCAGCGTCGGCACCAACGACCTCACGCAATACACCCTGGCCATCGACCGTGGTCACCCGACCCTGTCGGCACAGGCGGACGGCTTGCACCCGGCGGTGCTGCAACTGATCGACATCACCGTGCGCGCGGCCCATGCCCATGGCAAATGGGTCGGCGTCTGTGGCGAACTGGCGGCGGACCCGCTGGCGGTGCCGGTGCTGGTCGGCCTCGGTGTCGATGAACTCAGTGTCTCCGGGCGCAGCATTGCTGAAGTGAAAGCGCGCATCCGCGAACTCAGCCTGACCCAGGCGCAAACCCTTGCTCAACAGGCCCTGGCCGTGGGCAGCGCGAATGAAGTGCGCGCATTAGTGGAGGCCCTGTAATGGCCAAGATTCTTACCCTGACCCTCAACCCGGCACTCGACCTCACCGTCGAACTGCCACGCCTGGAGGCCGGTCAGGTTAATCGCAGCGACGAGATGCACACCCACGCCGCCGGCAAAGGCGTGAACGTCGCGCAAGTGCTGGCCGACCTTGGTCATCAACTGACGGTCAGCGGTTTTCTCGGCGAAGACAATCTGCAAGCGTTCGAAACCCTGTTCGCCAAACGCGGATTTGTCGACGCGTTTATCCGTGTGCCGGGCGAGACGCGCAGCAATATCAAAGTGGCGGAGCAGAGTGGGCGCATCACCGACATCAACGGCCCGGGACCGGTGGTCGATGCCGCCGCGCAGCAGGCGTTGCTGGAGCGTCTGGTGCAGATCGCACCGGGTCACGATGCGGTGGTGGTCGCCGGCAGTTTGCCGCGTGGCGTCACGGCGCAGTGGTTGCGTGAACTGATCGAACGGCTCAACCAGCTCGGTCTGAAAGTCGCCCTCGACTCCAGCGGCGAAGCGTTGCGCGAAGCGTTGAAAGCCAGTCCATGGCTGATCAAACCGAACACTGAAGAGCTCGCCGATGCACTCGGTTGTGACGTGGTTTCACACGCAGCGGAAGCGCAAGCGGCGGCGCGTTTGCATGCCCAAGGCATCGAGCACGTGGTGATTTCCCACGGTGCTGACGGTGTGAATTGGTTCAGCGTCGGTTCGGCACTGCACGCCACGCCGCCGAAGGTCAGCGTCGCCAGCACGGTCGGTGCTGGTGATTCGCTGTTGGCCGGCATGCTTCACGGTTTGCTCAGCGCCGACACGCCTGAACAAACCCTGCGCACGGCCACCGCGATTGCGGCGATGGCGGTGACCCAGATCGGTTTTGGCATCAACGACGCTGCGCAACTGGCGCAGCTCGAACAGGGCGTGCGCGTGCGCCCCCTGACAGAACAATAAGAGGGTTTGTCATGAAATTAGCCATTGTTACGGCTTGCCCGAACGGCATGGTCACCAGTGTGCTGTGCGCGCGTTTGCTCGATGCGGCGGCGCAGCGTCAGGGCTGGAGCACCAGCGTTGAAGTGGTCGATGCGGCGCACCCCGAACGCGAATTGTCGGCGGCGACCATTGCAGCGGCCGAGTGGGTTTTGCTGGTCGCCACAGGCGCGGTCGATATGACGCGTTTTGTCGGTAAACGAGTCTTTCAGATTGCCCCGGCACAAGCGCTGCAGGATGTCGAAGCGGTGCTGCGTCGTGGAGCTGAAGAGGCTGAAGTTTACGTCGCCGGCGCTGCTGAACCGGTTGCTGATGCGCCGCGCGCGCCACGTCTCGTCGCTATCACTGCGTGCCCGACCGGTGTCGCCCACACCTTCATGGCGGCCGAAGCCCTACAGACAACCGCCAAGCGTCTGGGTTACGAACTGCAGGTCGAAACCCAAGGCTCGGTGGGCGCGAAAACCCCGTTGAGTGCAGCGGCAATTGCCGACGCAGACGTGGTGTTGCTGGCAGCGGACATCGAAGTCGCCACCGAGCGTTTCGCCGGCAAGAAAATCTATCGTTGCGGCACAGGGATCGCCTTGAAGCAGTCCGAAGCCACACTGAAAAAAGCCTTGGCCGAAGGTGCGGTGGAAAGCGCGGCGGCTGACGGCAAAGCTCCGACGAAGCAAGAGAAGACCGGCATCTACAAACACCTGCTGACCGGCGTGTCGTTCATGCTGCCGATGGTGGTGGCCGGCGGTTTGATGATCGCGCTGTCGTTTGTGTTCGGCATCACCGCGTTCAAGGAAGAAGGCACGCTGGCCGCTGCGTTGATGCAGATCGGTGGCGAGACCGCGTTCAAATTGATGGTGCCGCTGCTGGCCGGTTACATCGCTTACTCGATCGCCGACCGTCCGGGCCTGGCGCCGGGGATGATTGGCGGCTTGCTCGCGAGTACGTTGGGTGCTGGTTTTATCGGTGGCATCGTCGCCGGTTTCATCGCCGGTTATGCGGCCAAGGCGATCAGTCGATATGTCGCCTTGCCGCAAAGTCTCGAAGCACTGAAACCGATTCTGATCATCCCGTTGTTCGCCAGTCTGTTCACCGGTCTGGTGATGATTTACGTGGTCGGCAAACCGGTCGCCGGCATGCTTGGGGCGCTCACGCATTTCCTCGACAGCATGGGCACCACCAACGCGATTCTGCTCGGTGTGTTGCTCGGCGGCATGATGTGCGTCGACCTCGGCGGGCCGATCAACAAAGCCGCCTATGCGTTCTCGGTGGGGCTGCTGGCGTCGCAGAGTTATGCGCCGATGGCGGCGACCATGGCCGCGGGCATGGTGCCGCCAATCGGGCTTGGTATCGCCACGTTTATTGCGCGGCGCAAGTTCGCTCAGACTGAGCGCGAAGCCGGTAAAGCAGCGCTGGTGCTGGGGCTGTGCTTTATCTCCGAAGGGGCGATTCCGTTTGCCGCGAAAGACCCGTTGCGGGTGATTCCGGCGAGCATTGCCGGTGGTGCGCTGACCGGTGCGCTGTCGATGTATTTCGGCTGCAAACTAATGGCGCCGCACGGTGGCTTGTTTGTGTTGGCGATTCCGAATGCGATCAACCATGCGTTGTTGTATTTGCTGGCGATTGTCGCGGGGAGTTTGTTGACCGCTGTGGTCTATGCGACGGTCAAACGCCCGGAAGCCGTCGAGCTGGCGCTGGAACCCGCCAAGGCCTGACTGACACCGCAAACCCCTGTAGGAGTGAGCCTGCTCGCGATATCGGTCTGTCAGTGACATGAGTGTCGGCTGATACACCGCTATCGCGAGCAGGCTCACTCCTACAATTGGTTCTGCGGTGTGTCTGGTGTCATGTGTGTTTCATGATCGCGTGCTTAAGTTTTCCTTTTTTCAGGGAGAACACCATGAGCGATTTCAACCCCGGTCGCCGGCGTGTCATGCAAGTCGTTGGTGCCGGTCTGCTGATGCCAAGCCTGGCGCCGGCAGTGATTGCCTCGGTCAAGGATCGCCCGCAGTTGACCGACGGCGTGCAGTCCGGCGACCTGCAAGGCGACCGCGCGATGATCTGGAGCCGCAGCGATCGCCCGGCGCATATGGTGGTCGAGTGGGACACCCGCAGCCAGTTTCGCCATCCCCGCCGAGTGGTCTCGGCGCTCGCCGATGCGCGCACAGATTTCACCGCTCGGGTCGAGCTCACCGGGCTGCCCGCCGATCAGGCGATTTTCTATCGCGTGTATTTCAAGGACGCCCGCACCGGCGTCGCCAGCGAACCATGGTTGGGTCACCTGCGCAGCGCTCCGACGGCGCGGCGCAATATTCGTTTCGTCTGGAGCGGTGACACAGTCGGCCAGGGCTTCGGCATCAACCCGGACATCGGCGGCATGCGCATCTATGAAGCCATGCGTCTGCGCCTGCCGGACTTCTTTATCCACAGCGGCGACACCATCTATGCCGACGGCCCCGTACCCGCGCAGCTCACGACTGAAAACGGTCGCATCTGGCGCAACCTCACCACCGAAGCCAAGAGCAAAGTCGCACAGACCCTCGACGATTATCGCGGCAACTACCGCTACAACCTGATGGACGAAAACATCCGTCGCTTCAACGCCGAAGTGCCGCAGATCTGGCAATGGGACGACCATGAAGTGGTCAACAACTGGTCGCCGGGCAAGCAGCTCGACGAGCGCTATCAGGAGAAAGATATCCACACCCTGGTCGGGCGCGCACGCAAGGCGTGGCTGGAATACTCGCCGATGCGTTTGCAGGCTGCCGACGGCGGCGGGCGGATTTATCGCAAGATCAGTTACGGGCCGATGCTCGATGTGTTCGTGCTCGACATGCGCAGTTATCGCGGCGCCAATGACGACAACCTCGGCGCGGCGAAACCGTTCCTGGGGCGTGAGCAACTGAACTGGCTCAAGCGCGGTTTGAAGAAATCCAAAGCCCAGTGGAAGGTCATCGCCGCCGACATGCCGATCGGCCTTGGCGTGCCGGATGGCGAGGTCAGCCCGGGTGTCGCGCGTTGGGAAGCGGTGGCTAACGGTGATCCGGGACCGGCGCAGGGGCGCGAGGTGGAAATCGCCGAGTTGCTCGGCTATCTGCGTGCGCAGCAGGTGCGCAATTTCGTCTTTCTGACGGCGGATGTGCATTACTGCGCGGCGCATCACTATCACCCGGATCGCGCGGCGTTTCAGGATTTCGAGCCGTTCTGGGAGTTTGTCGCCGGGCCGTTGAATGCCGGGAGCTTTGGGCCTAATCCGCTGGATAAAACCTTTGGCCCGGAAGTGGTGTTCGAGAAGGCACCGCCAGCGCAGAACACTTCGCCGTTTGCCGGGTTTCAGTTTTTTGGCGAGGTGAATATTGAAGGGGGGAGTGGGGAGATGAGTGTGGTGTTGCGGGATTTGAATGGGGTGGCGGTTTTTGAGAAAAAATTGCAGCCCGCTTGAAGATCAAAAGCTAACCCTCACCCCAGCCCTCTCCCGGAGGGAGAGGGGGCTGACCGAGTTGTCTTGCGTCATACATCGACCTGAGAGATCGAGTCGATTATGGATTCGGTAAAGCAGTCGCAGGTCGGCGTACTTCTCAAGCATCCCCCAATCAGTCCCCTCTCCCTCCGGGAGAGGGCTAGGGTGAGGGGCTTTTAATAGACATCACGCCGATATCGACCCTGCTCAATCAACCGCTCCACTTCGGCTGCCCCGAGAATGTCGTTAAGCACCTGATCAACCCCCGAAGCCATCCCCTGCAAGCTGCCACAGATATAAATAACCGCCCCCTCCGCCAGCCATTTCTTCAACTCCTCAGCTGACTCACGCAAGCGATCCTGCACATAAACCTTCTCCGCCTGATCCCGCGAAAACGCCAGATCCAGCCGTTCCAGATCGCCATTGATCAACCACTCTTCCAGCTCCGCGCGGCAGAGGAAATCATGTTCGCGATTACGCTCGCCAAACAGCAACCACTGGCGCTGTTGACCATCGGCAATCCGCGCCTTGAGCAAGCTGCGCAACCCGGCCAGACCCGTACCGTTGCCCAGCAGAATCATCGGCACGGGTTCGTTCGGCAGATGGAAACCACTGTTGCGCCGCACCCGCAAACTGATGCTGCCGCCCACCGGCGCATGCTCGGTCAGCCAACCGGAACCGATGCCAAGGGTGCCATCGGCATGCTGTTCCTGACGCACGATCAACTCCAGCACACCGTCGGCGGCAATCGAGGCGATCGAGTATTCGCGCATGGCCAGCGGCACCATTGCATCGACCAGCGATTGCGCATGCAAACCCACCAGATGTGCGCGGTGCTCGGGCAATTGCCGCGACGCCAGCGCGACTTCCAGAGGTTCGTCGAGGCCGTTGATTTTTACTGTGGTCTCGCCACGAATGCCGAGGCCGTCGAGGAAGTGTTCGATGGCCCACGGGCAGTTGCGTGGCAGTACTTCGACCAGGTCGCCGGCCAGCCAACTGCTGGTGTTCGGTGCGCTCAGGCCCAACAAGTAAACCGGCGCACCGCTGCTGTCCGGGTTCAACAGTTCGCGGCGTGTCAGCGTCCAGTTGTCGTAGTTCGGCGCTTGCCAGGTATCGATGGGGGCTTGCCCGGTGAGCAGGCCGAGTTGGGTTTGCCAATGGCGCAGCGCGTACGGGTCGCCACTGTCGACTTCCACCGGGGCGAACAGGGTCTTGCCGCCGTGTTCGCTCAGCCACTGATGCAGTCGCTTGGCGAAGCCGCAGAAGTGCTGATATTGACGATCACCGAGGCCGAGCACCGAGTAATTCAGGCTATCGAGCGTTGCCGCCTTGCCCAGCACTTTGCGCTCGAACCCGCGCGCGCTGTCCGGTGCTTCGCCGTCGCCGAACGTGCTGACCACAAACAGCGCGTTGTTCGATTCACGCAAATCCTGCTCGCTGACATTCGCCAGTGGCTGCACCTTCACCGGCAATCCGGCTGCCTGCAATTGCCCGGCGGTCTGCCACGCCAGTTGCTCGGCAAAACCGCTCTGGCTGGCGAAGCCGATCAGCCAGGCCGACGCATCGCCCGCCGGTTGAGCGAGACCTTTGCGCGCATCCTTGATCTGCTTTTTCTTGCGTCGACGATCGAGGTACAGCAGCCATCCGGTAATGAAAAACAGCGGCATGCACACCGCAGCCAGGGTGATGATGATCCGCCCGACCAGACCGAAATAACTGCCGACGTGCAGCGCATAAATGCTGGTCAGCAGTTGCGCCTTGAAGCTCTTGTCGGCGTAGCGGTCGACGCGTTTGACGATGCCGGTGGCCGGGTCGAGGGTGATCTGGTTCAGCGCGCGATCATGCGGCGAGCTGTCGAGCAGGTAGAACACCGTTGCCGGTTGGCCCGCGACGGCCGGCATACGGATGTTGTAGGCGGCCAGACCCGGGCCGGCAGCGCTGTAGATGCTGCTCCACATCGCTGCGTAATCGGCGGTCGGTGCCGGGCCTTCCGGCGCCGGGCCGCGACCACCGCGCACGCGCTCGTTTTGCGGCGCGTCGGAGAGCAGTTTGGTCAGGCCTTTGTTGTACCACTCATACGACCAGGACAACCCGGTCAACGCCAGCAGCAGATAGACCAGCAGACACCACGTGCCGGCCACCGAGTGCAGATCCCAGTTGAAGGCGCGACCTTTTTTCTTCCAGTCCAGCGTCAGCCACACGCGCCAGCTGTTCCATTGACGCGGCCAGCGCAGGTACAGGCCGGAGAGGCAGAAGAACAACAGAATCAGCGTGCAGGCGCCGGTGATGTTGCGGCCGGTATCGCCCATGGCGAGGAAGCGGTGCAGTTGCAGCATCAGGCCGAAGAAATCCTGGCCGACGGCATCGCCCATGAAGTCGGCGGTGTACGGATCGAAATAGCGCATCTCACCGCGCCGTTCACCCTTGGGCGGGGTGAAGAAGACTTTCGCCGCGTTGCCGCTGTCGGTTTCGACCCAGAGCATCGAAACCTTTTTGCCCGACGTGGCTTCGATGCGCTCGACCAGTTCGACGGGCGGCAGCACGCCGGCGACTTGTTTTTCCACCTGCAGAACGGAAGGATTCAGCGCCCGCAGGATTTCGTCCTGAAACGAATAGGCCGCGCCGGTGATGCCCATCAACGCCAGCACCAGGCCTGCGGTGATGCCAAAAAACCAGTGCAACTGGAACAGGGTTTTCTTCAACACGTCACTCGCCGTCCATTCGGAAATTGTCTTCACGGCGCGCATTATGCCGTGGGTTATCGAGAAGCGTTCTTTCTTACGCACAAAAGCCCCGTTCAATTGAATGAACGGGGCCCACTGTTTTTTGTAGGAGTTGCCGAAGGCTGCGATCTTTTGATTTTTTTTCAGAATCAAAAGCAAGATCAACAGATCGCAGCGTGCCGCAGCTCCTACAGGGTCAGAAGTGGAAGTTGGTGCTCAACAATGCCGTACGGCCCGCCGCCTGGTTGGCGAAGTGGGTCGAGAAGGCTTTGTCGTAGTAGGTTTCGTTGGTCAGGTTCTGCACGTTGAGTTGCAGGTCGATGTTCTTGGTCAGCTTGTACGCCGCCATTGCGTCGTAGCGAACATACGAGTCGACCATGGTGGTGTTGGCCACGCTGCCGTACACGTCGTCGACGTAGAACGCACCGCCACCGATCGTCAGCTTCGGCGTGACCTGGTAAGTGGTCCACAGGCTGGCGCTGTTTTTCGGCGTGTTAGGCAGCTCGTTGCCATCGTTGGCCCGGCCCAGTGGACCGCCATCGACTTGTTCGCTGTCCATGAAGGCGTAACCGGCGAACACTTGCCACTTGTCGGTGATCTTGCCGCTGGCCGACAGCTCGACACCTTGCACACGGGTCTTGCCGGCGTTTTCGTACGAGGTGGTGTCGACTTGCACACGAGCGTTTTCTTTCTCGGTGCGGAAGATGTCAGCGGTCAGCGACAAGCGATCGTTGAGCAGATCCCACTTGGTGCCGATTTCATAGTTCTTGGTGGTTTCCGGCTCCATGTCGCTGCTCAGCAGGTTGCCGCTGCGATCCGGGGTGCCGCCCAACGGGTTGCCTTCCTGACCTTCGCCCAAGGTGTTGCCCGGTGGCGTGGCCGAGGTGGCGTAGGAGGCGTAGATGCTGCCGTTTTCCGCAGGCTTGTAGACGACGCCGAACTGACCGGTGACGAACTCGCTGGTGTCATCGCCCTTGGACGTGGTGGTGCCAGCGGCGTTGTAGGTCTTGTAGTCGGTGTCGAAGTGGTCGTAACGCAGGCCCATGTTCACCAGCCACTGCTCGTTCAGCTCCAGGGTGTCGAACACATACAGCGCGTAGGTGTTGGCCTGGGTGTCGGTGCCGGCGTAGTTGCGCGAGATTGCGCCGTTCCACGGATCGTTCGGGTTCGGGTTCGACAGCGAGGTGCAGTTGTAGCCACTGGCTGCGCCGATCAGGCCCGGGTTGCAGTTAGTGGTCACTGCGCTGGTGCGCGGCGTGGTGTCGGTGTTGACGTTATACGAAGACTTCTGGCTTTCCTCACGGGTGTACTCGACGCCGGTGGAGAAGCTGTTCTTGAAGCCGGCGACGTAGAAATTGCCGAACAGGTCAGTCTGGTTGGTGGTGGTTTCGGTGTTGCTCACCCGCGTATTGGCACGACGCCAGAGGCTGCCATTGTTGACGTTGCCCTTGCTGTCGTCCGGCTGGGTCAGGATGTAATCCTGCATGCTGCTGCCGTGGCGCAGGGTGTTCTTGATCGTCAGCGAATCGCTCAGGTCATGCTCGATGGCGAAGGTCGCAGTGTCGGTGCGGCCCTTGCGGAAGTCGCGATCCAGACCGTAGAAATTGCTGTGGTCACCGCCGGCGTACGGCTTGTCCGGATTGGACTTGGTGCGTGCAGCGGAGCCGCCAGCAGGAATGGTGTACGGCACGCCCGAATCCGGGGTGTCGTTGCTTTCGAGATGGTAGTAGTCGAGGTTGACGCGGGTGTCGGTGCCCAGGCCAAAGGCCAGGGACGGGGCGATGCCCCAGCGGTCGTAATCGACTTTGTCGCGACCGGCGACGTTGCTCTCGTGGCTCATCAGGTTCAGACGGCCGGCGGCGGTGTCGCTGAACTGGTAATTGCCGTCGAGGGTGTAACGCTGGGTCTGATCGGAACCCCAGGTGAAACCACCATCGAACGAGTTGCCCAGGTGCGCTTTCTTGCTCACCAGGTTGATGCTGCCGCCTGCCGCGCCGCGACCGCCGATGGCAGAGTTCGGGCCCTTACTGACTTCAATGTTTTCCACGGCGAAGATCTCGCGGCTCTGCGAACCGGTGTCGCGCACGCCGTCGAGGTAGGTGTCGCCCTGCGCGTCGAAACCGCGGATGAACGGACGGTCACCCTGTGGGTTGCCGCCTTCACCGGCGCCGAAGGTGATGCCCGGCACGGTGCGCAGCGCGTCCTGCATGTTCAGCGCGCCGGTGTCTTTCAGAACCTGCTGTGGAATAACGGTCACCGAGCGCGGCGTGTCGACCAGCGGCGCGGTGTACTTGGGCGAGGAGGCTTTTTCGACCTGGTAGGACGTCGAGTCCTGGGCTTCGCCGGTGATGGCGGTGGCGTCCAGGGCGATGGCATTGCCGGCGGCTTTGCTGTCGGTTTTTTCCGCGGCGAAGACCATCTGGCCAGCGGAGCCGGCGGTGATTGCCACACCGATTGCAGAGGCGAGCAGACGTGGTGAACTGACCGGTAATTGTGCGTGTTGACGTGCCATTTTTATTCCCCTCCCCAAGGATTTGAGGCGGCGGAATATAGGGTAAACAGGTATTCGTATCAATTGCGAAACATTGTTATTCGCACTGAATTTACATTCTTTACAATTTAACCTTACGGTTTTTGCCAGTTCATTCGTCTCTCGGGTTTTACAGAGACAATAAGAATCAATACCATTGCCGCCTCTTTGCCATCAGGTGTCATTGCCATGCTGTTGCACATCCCCGGGCTGTTCGCGAAAGACGAAGTGCAGCGCATCCGCGAGGCACTGGAGCAGGCCGATTGGGCCGATGGCAAGATCACCGCCGGCTTTCAATCGGCCAAGGCAAAGCACAATCTGCAACTGCCAGAAGGTCATCCGCTGGCCAAGGAAATCGGCGCGGCAATGCTTGAACGGCTGTGGAAAAACCCGCTGTTCATGTCCGCCGCGCTGCCGCACAAAGTCTTCCCGCCGTTAGTGAACTGTTACACGGCCGGTGGCAGCTTCGATTTCCACATCGACAACGCCGTGCGCCAGCCCAAGGGCAGCATCGAGCGCGTGCGCACCGATCTGTCGGCGACGTTGTTTTTCAGCGAGCCTGCGGATTACGACGGCGGCGAGCTGGAAATCCAGGACACCTATGGCACCCAGCGGGTGAAGTTGCCGGCCGGCGACATGGTGTTGTACCCGGGCACCAGCCTGCACAAGGTCAATGCGGTCACTCGCGGTGCGCGTTATGCGTCGTTTTTCTGGACACAGAGTCTGGTGCGCGAGGACAGCCAGCGTGCGTTGCTGTTCGAGATGGACGGGGCGATTCAGCAACTGACTCAAGACCTGCCTGATCACCCTTCGCTGATCCGCCTCACCGGCACCTATCACAACTTGCTGCGGCGCTGGGTCGAGGTATGAGTTTCCAGCTGCGCCGCGAGGAAGTCCTCGACGGCGAACAACTTAGCGCCATGCTCGGCGAAAGTCCGGCCCGTGCTGCGCAGGCGATTTTGCTGGCGGCGGGGGAGGGCGAAGTTGAAGCGCAGGCGTTGCTCGGACAAATCCTGCTCGACGGCCAAGGCATCGCCCAGGATCAAGCGCTGGCGCTACGCTGGTTCGGCATCGCCGCCGGGCGCGGGCATCTGATGGCGCGCAATATGCTCGGGCGTTGTCATGAGCATGGCTGGGGCGTTGCTGCGGATGCATCGGTTGCTGCGCAGCATTACCGGATCGCAGCGAATGCCGGGCTGGATTGGGCGATGTACAACCTCGCCAATCTGCTGGCGACCGGGCGGGGAGTGGCGGTGGATCATCAACAGGCGTTGGCGCTGTATCGGCGCGCGGCTGAATTGGGCCATGCGAAGTCGATGAACCTGCTGGGGCGGTATCTGGAGGAAGGGCAGGAGTGCCCGGCGGATCCGGTTGCGGCGCGCGATTGGTATCGGCGTTCGGCCGAGGCTGGGGATTTTCGTGGGCAGTTCAGTTTCGCTGCAGTTTTAGCGGATGAGGGGCGGATTGATCAGGCGGTCGATTGGCTTGAGAAAGCTTTGGTCGGCGGCAATCTGAATTTTTTGCGGGTGGCGAGTCAGACGCTGTCAGGTGCGACAGATCCCAGGATTCAGGCGTTGGCTGAGCGGTATGCGCATCGGTGCCAAGAGCCCTCACCCTAACCCTCTCCCACAGGGAGAGGGGACTGACCGAGTTGGATGTTCCGGATACACCGACCTGAGATATCCGGTCGAACTCAGCTTTTGAAAGGTCCCCGATCTGCTCCCTTTCCCCCTCGCCCCCTTGGGGGAGAGGGCTGGGGTGAGGGGGATAGATCGAAAGCACACCACAAAT